>DATMIP010000135.1:0-5429 GCA_035554515.1 Sphingomonas sp.
AAGCAGAAACAACCCTCCGGTCATAATTCCCGCGATGACTACAAACTTGCGGCCCTCGGGGTGAACGGATGGCCAGCGCCACTGGGCGCTCGGCGTCGTATCGGACCGGGTTTCGAGCGAACTCATGGGCAGCGTTTAGGCCTCACCTTTCGCCCTGACAATCTTGTGCGCGCCGCCTTGCCCCCCTAGGAGGCCGGCAAACCTCCATAATGGGACCCGGCAGACATGGCGAAGATCAAGGTGGCGACCCCCGTCGTCGAAATCGATGGCGACGAGATGACGCGCATCATCTGGGAGTGGATCCGCGAACGCCTGATCAAGCCCTATCTCGACATCGACCTTCGCTATTTTGACCTCAGCGTCGAAAATCGCGATGCGACCGACGACCAGGTCACGATCGACAGCGCGCACGCGATCCAGAAATATGGCGTCGGCATCAAATGCGCGACGATTACCCCCGACGAAGCCCGCGTCGAGGAGTTCAATCTCAAGAAGATGTGGAGGTCGCCCAACGGCACGATTCGCAATATTCTGGGTGGCGTGGTTTTCCGCGAACCGATCGTCATCAGGAATGTTCCGCGACTTATTCCGGGCTGGACCAAGCCCATCGTGGTGGGGCGCCATGCCTTTGGCGACCAATATAAGGCGACCGATTTCAAGGTGCCCGGCAAGGGAAAGCTCACCATGAAATGGGAGGGCTCCGACGGCCAGGTGATCGAAAAGGAGGTATTCGATTTCCCCGGCGCCGGCGTGGCCATGGGCATGTACAATCTGGATGATTCGATACGCGACTTTGCCCGGGCCAGCATGAATTACGGACTGACGCGCAAATGGCCCGTCTATCTTTCCACCAAAAACACAATTCTCAAGGCCTATGACGGCCGCTTCAAGGATATTTTCTCTGAAGTTTTCGAAAATGAATTCAAGGAATTATTCAAGCAAGCAAATATCGTATATGAGCATCGTCTGATCGACGACATGGTCGCATCGGCGCTCAAGTGGCATGGCGAATTCGTCTGGGCATGCAAGAATTACGATGGAGACGTCCAGTCGGATCAGGTGGCGCAGGGTTTTGGTTCGCTCGGGCTGATGACGTCGGTGCTGATGAGCCCCGACGGCAAGACGATCGAAGCCGAAGCGGCGCACGGCACCGTTACTCGTCATTACCGCATGCACCAGCAGGGCAAGGCGACGTCGACCAACCCGATCGCCTCGATCTTCGCCTGGACCGGGGGACTCAAGTTCCGCGGCATGTTTGACGGCACGCCGGATGTGACCCGCTTTGCCGAGGAACTGGAAAAGGTCTGCATCGAAACGGTCGAGAGCGGGGCGATGACGAAGGATCTGGCGCTGCTCGTCGGTCCGGAACAGGCCTGGATGACGACCGAGCAATTCTTCGAAGCGGTCCGCGCCAACCTTGAGGCCAAGATGGCGAGCTGGGCGTAACAGGCGCGCCCATCAAGGACCAGCCTTACCAAAGGCCGGGATCCCTGGCGCAAGCTGCGTGATTACGGGAATCGCACGGCTTGCGCCAAGTTTTTGTGATCGCATCGTTTTCTTGCGGAAATCCGTACCGATCGGATTTGTCTCAGAGCGGTCGCTCCAGGCTTTTTGATTTGCCGCGATTTCCGTCGCCAGGTGAGTCCACCCGGCTTGAATCGGTCTAGGCTTTAGGCGAGCGGATATGCTCTCGTCTGATCCCCAGACCCAATATCCGTCCAGGAATGCGTTGCAGCAGAGGTATCGCGTTCATCAATCTGGGCAGGATTCCAGCCCGCGGCGATTGATTGCGAAATGCTGCGCCAATCACGCGTTCGTGGACGGTGCGTTGAATACCCTGAATGACCCGCACCGGGAACATTCGGCGCGCCTGCACCCGGGGGGTCAGAGCATCAAGCGATTCTCCTCGCGCCATCGGCCCCGCCAGAATGTTCGCCGTCGCGACCGCGTCCTGCACCGCCAGGTTTATCCCCACGCCACCGACCGGCGACATTGCGTGGGCCGCGTCGCCGATCGCGAGCAAGCCGGGCGCATACCAGCGCGTGAGCCGATCGAGCGACACGGCCAGCAGCTTGATGTCATCAAAGGATTGCAATGAATCGATCGCGTCACGCAGGATCGGCGCAGTCGCGGCCACGTCAGCGCGAAACAGCGCGATTCCCCGTTCGCGCACCTTATCCGCCTCGCCTTTGGATATCACCCGCGCGCATTGAAAATAGTCGCCGCGATCGATCGCGATCACCATCTGCCCGCGGTCGATATATCCCTGCGTTTGGTTGTCCGGCGTGCGCCGCTTGGGCAGGCGGAACCAGAAGACGTCGATTGGCGCACCCAGATCGTGCAGAGGCAGCGCCGCCGCCCGCCGCAGAATCGATCCGCGCCCGTCCGCCGCTATTACCAGCCTGGCCCGGATCACCTCATCGTCACGGGTGCGCACACCCGCAACGCGATTATCATCGTGAACCAGGCCGATCCCCTCGCTTTCCATGCGCAGCGTGAACGCGGGTAATTTGCGCGCTTCGCCGGCGAGGAAATCGAGGAATTCCCACTGTGGCATCATCGCGATGAAGCGCCCGCGCCCGGGCAGATGCGAGAAATCGGCGATCTTGACGATGTCACCGCCCACCACCGCGCCGACCTCGTAAACCTTGTCATGGGGCCGTTCGAGCAAGGCGTCGAGCAGCCCGAGTTCGTCGAACAGGTCGAGCGTCGAAGGATGGACGGTATCACCACGGAAATCGCGCAGGAAATCGCGGTGCTTTTCCATTACGATCGTTTTCACTCCGGCGCGCGCGAACAGATAACCGCACATCATGCCGGCCGGTCCACCGCCGACCACGCAGAGCTCGGTTTCAATCATGGCGCCCACTCTCCATCATCTGGCACGTTTACCCTTTTTCCGCTCGCACTGAGAAGATGCCGCGTAGGCGTATCATTGCCAGAGCAAACGCCATCGGATCCTATTCGGGCGGGCGGGTGGCAGCGCCGAAATTCCTCGGTTCCGCTGGTCTTATCGATTCAGGCAGGCGAAGGTCGTCGCATGTCGCTCCCGATCGAATCCGCCGGTTTTAGCGACGCGCTCGTCATCCTGGGTGCGGCGGGCATCGTCATCCCGGCCTTCACGCGGCTGCGGATCAATCCGGTGATCGGTTTCATCCTCGTCGGCATCGCGGTTGGCCCCGCGGGGCTGGGCCAGTTCGTGCCACAGGCCCCATGGCTTTTTTATGCAACGATCACCGACCCGCACGCCATCGAGCCGTTCGCCGAACTTGGCATCGTCCTGCTTCTCTTTTCGATCGGCCTCGAATTGTCGTTCCAGCGCCTCTGGACGATGCGCCGGGAGGTTTTCGGGCTGGGCGCGGCGGAACTGGTGGGCTGCGCATTGCTGCTTGCCGCCGGCTTCGTCTCGTTCGGCGAGAATGCGGGCACCGCGCTTGGGCTGGGCGTTGCGCTAGCCCTGTCCTCCACCGCGTTAGTGCTGCCGATCGCGGGTACGAGCGGACCCGTCGGACACCGCGCCTTCGCCATGCTGCTGTTCGAGGATCTCGCGCTGGTGCCGATCATCTTCGCGCTGGGCGCGCTCGCGCCGCATGGCGGCGACGCCTGGCCGGCGCTCGCCCGAACGCTCGCGATTGGCGGCATGACGATCGCGGCGATGCTGCTGCTCGGGCGGATCGCCCTGCCCCGGTTGTTCGCGCAGGCGGCGCGCACCAAGAGCCCCGAACTGTTCCTTGCCGCCAGCCTGATCGTCGTGATCCTGGCGAGTGTTGCCACCACGGCGGCGGGGCTTTCACCGATTGTCGGCGCTCTGATCGCCGGAATCCTGATCGCCGAGACCGACTATCACGAGGAAGTGGAGTCGATGACCGCGCCCTTCAAGGGGCTGGCGCTCGGCGTCTTTCTGCTCAGCGTGGGCATGTCGCTCGATCTTTCGGTCGTCGCGGCGCGCTGGGCTGAATTGTTGCTGGCCGTGGTCGGCGTTGTAGCCGCCAAGGCCATCGTCACCGGATTGTTGCTGCGTGTCGGCGGCGCGCGCCGAGGAGTCAGCCTGGAAACCGGGCTGCTGATGGCGGCACCCGCCGAAACGACCTTGATCGTGCTCGGAACCGCAGCCACCGCCGGCCTGATCAATCCGGCGGCCGCAACCTTCTGGGAAATCGTGACGGCGATCGGGCTGACGATCACGCCCTTGCTGGCACATGTCGGCAAATCACTCTCGAAACGGATCGAGCGGCGAAGCAACGACGAGCCATTGCCCCCGGCGGGCGACGAATTGCCGCGCGTATTGATCATCGGCTTTGGCCGCGTCGGTCGTCTGGTGGCGCAAATGCTCGATGCGCACCAGCGACCTTATCTTGCGATCGACGCGGATTCGGACATCGTCAGCGCGGCGCGCGAACGTGGCTATACAGCTTCGTTCGGCGATATGGTCCGCCCCGGCATGATCGAGCGGCTGGACGTAGCCCATGCCAGCGCGATCGTGCTGACGATGGACGATCCAGTGCAGGCGGTACGCATCACGCGCAATTTGCGTGCGCAATTCCCCGATCTGACGATCGTGGCCCGGGCCCGCGATCCCAATCACGCGGCCCAGCTGTATCGCGCCGGCGCGACCGATGCGGTTCCCGAAACGGTCGAATCCTCGCTTCAACTCTCCGAGGCCGTGCTGGTCGACCTCGGGCTTGCCATGGGCCCGGTAATCGCATCGATCCACGACAAGCGCGCGCAACTTCGCGCAAAGATCATGGAGATGGCTGATATGTCGCGCGAACCGCCGCTGAGAAGGCGGCAGCTCGACGAGCTGGACGAAGGCACTTAGGAAGCCTTACCGGCGCTGCCCTGGCCAGCAGCGTCGAGACAGGCATCTACCAAGCCGCATCGAACTCTTCGTTTCGTCAGACGCGCGTGGCGTGCACCGTCGCGGCTGCAGTCATCACCGCGCCGATGCGCGCCGCCGCCTGGATGACATCGCTGGGAACGCCGTGGCCTTTCAGCACCTTTTCGTGGCTGTCGATGCACATGCCGCAGCCATTCTGCGCGGAGACGGCCAGGCTGAACAATTCGAAGTCGGCCTTGTCGATTCCCGGCTGACCGATCACGTTCATCCGCAGCTTCGCGGGTAGCGTGCCATATTCCTTGTTCGATGCAAGGTGCGTGAAACGGTAGTAGACGTTGTTCATCGCCATAATTGCGGCAGCGGCGCGCGCCGCGTTTGCTGCCTCCGGCGAGAGCCTGGGCCCGCATTCCGCTTCCGTCGCATCGACCAGCGGCTTGTAGCCCGATCCATGCGCCGTGGTGAGCAGCAGGCCATATTTGCGCTGATCACCGAGCGTCTGGTCGCCGACCAGCGAATTGAGGTTAAGCCGAATATCCTTGGCATAATCGGGCAAGGCTTCGGCAAATTCGCGAAGAGACATTGCTAAACTCCT
>DATMIP010000136.1:0-2839 GCA_035554515.1 Sphingomonas sp.
AACTTGCCCGAATTCTCCTGCGTGGCCCGCGCGAACTTGCGCCCGCCGGCGGCGTTGAATTTGAGGCTGACTGCGGGCTGACCGTTCTCGTCCTTGTCCAATCCGGCGTTGTTCAGATCGTCGCCGGAGAGGATTGCGCGGCGCTGAACCGCTATGTAGCGTGGCGGCGAATTGGCCGCTTCGCCCGGCTCCCTGGCGAACTGGAGCACTTCGCTACCAGCCGGCGCGTGTCCGGCCTCGACCTGCGCTGGATCGGCGGTCTGGTCGACCATCTTGAATTCGAGCTTGGCGGTCTTGCCAATCAACTCCCTGAGGGCGGCGGGATCCTGGAAGCCCGGGACCTGGACCAGAATGCGGGTGTTGCCCTCGCGCTGGATCGTGGGCTCCTTGGTGCCCAACGCGTCGATGCGCGTGCGCACCACTTCGGTCGCGGTTTCCATGGCAGTCTTGATGCCGTTAGCAATTCCCGCGCTCGTCGGCGTCATCACGATGCGCGTTGAGTCGACCACCGCGACATTCCAGTCGCGCTGTCCGGACAGGCCGGCCGCTGCCGTCTGCGCGCTGGCGCGCTCCACCGCCGCATCCAGCTGGCCGATATCGCGCACGAAGAAGGATAGTCGGCCATTGGCGGTCGATATGTCGCCGATCGCTATCTTGGGATCACCGCGCCGCATTTCGGCGCGGATCACATCCTCCATCTTCTGGAGGTTCTGCTTGGCGAGATCGGCGGTGTCGGCTTCAAGCAGCAGATGGCTGCCGCCCGACAGATCGAGCCCGAGGTTGATCCGCGATACATTGCCGAGACCAAGGCGCGCGGCGGTGCTTTCGGGCATCAGGCTGGGAATGGCGAGCGCCACGCCGGCCAGCAGCACCAGCCAGATCCAGATTACCTTCCAACGGGGAAAATCGAGCATCGTGCCCCTCGCGTCAGTCGTTGGCCGGCGCGTTGAGCGGGCGAATGTCCGTCAACGTCGATCTCAGCGCGCGGACGCGCACGTTCGGCCCGAGTTCCAGCTCGATCTCGTCGCCGTCGGTCTTGATCACCTTGCCGATCAGGCCGCCGCCGGTGACGACCGTGTCGCCCTTCTTCGCGGCCTCGATCCGCGCCTTCTGGGCACGCTGCGCCTTGCGCTGGGGATTGATGAACAGCACCCACCATATGCCGAGGATGATGACCATGATCGGCAGCGGCGATGACATGATGGCAGCCATGATGCCGGGCTGCGACGCGCCGGCTGCCTGGGCGTAAGCGGGCGATGCGAACATGAGAGAGGGCCCCGAAATGCTGGTGCGCCGCGCGGAAATTGCAGGCCGGCCGCAGGAAGGCGGGCGCCTATCACGCCATGCCGGGAGGAGCAATGCCGCGCTTGCCAAGCGGCCCCCGTGTCTCTAGTTGGCCGGGCCTTGGTCGGGGCGTAGCGCAGCCTGGTAGCGCATCAGACTGGGGGTCTGGGGGTCGCAGGTTCGAATCCTGTCGCCCCGACCAGCTTTGCCGCGGGGCAAGCCCTTCCCTTGAGAACGGGGAGGGTGGTTGCCGGCCCGCCCGATAATTGCAATTTTCTGGCCAAAAATCAGCTCCTTGCGCTGAGCGTGCGAGCTTTTTCCGTTCCGCCCGATAACAGGCGATTTTCGAGCGGGAAGAGGCACTTTGAGCCTATCGTGCTGATCGCAAGGCCGATCGCCCCCGGGGGGGAGGTCCGGAAGCCGCCCGCCTGAGCGCCAGGCGAGCGGATCGTGTCGGGCGGCTTCCGCCAGCGGAGGACGCCGGAAATGCGCTAAGCATTCGCTGCGGGACTCCCCCGCGATCGCGCCAATTAAGTATTGTGTCCCTGTGATTCTGCCGCCTCGCAACGGCGCGGGCGCATTACTCAGACAAACGTTGTCTGGAAGCGATCGGACTGATACCCGCCGCCCAAACTGGAATCGGGAGAGGTTATCGTGACGACGGCGCGCCGGCGGGTTTGGGCTTTGGGGGCGAGCGTGGCGTTGGCGGCGAGCGCCCAGTCCGTCGCCGCGAAGGATGCGTCCCCCACGATCGTCCGGATCGACGCCGCCACCACTGGCCCGAAGATCGATCGGCACATATTCGGCCAGTTCGCGGAGCATCTCGGCATGGGCGTCTATGGCGGCGTGTGGGTGGGCAAGGATTCGAAGATTCCCAATGTGCGCGGAATCCGCAGCGATGTGGTGGCGGCGCTCAAGGCCATTCGCGTGCCGAACGTGCGCTGGCCGGGCGGCTGCTTCGCCGACGAATATCACTGGCGCTGGGGTATCGGACCGGCGGGCAAGCGCCGTCAGACGCTGAACAGCAGCTGGGGCGGCGTGATCGAGCCCAACAGCTTTGGCACCGATGAATATTTCGACTTCATTCACCAGATCGGCGCCGAGGCCTTCGTCTCGGTCAATGTCGGTGCGGGATCGCCCGAAGAGGCAGCCGACTGGCTGGAATATATGACGGTGGACAAGCCGACGACGCTGCAGAAGGAGCGCGCCGCCAATGGCCATCCTGCCCCCTACAAGGTGAAATTCCTGGGGCTGGGCAATGAGAATTGGGGCTGCGGCGGCGCGATGTCGACCGAACATTATGTCGAGGAGATGAAGCGCTTCGCCCATTATTCGCGCAATCTGAACCCCGCGCAGAAGGGCGCCGAGGCGATGAAGCGCGTCGCGGTCGGCTATGACGGCGGTGCCAGCGACTATACCGAAGAGGTGATGAAGGCCTGGAAATCCAAGGTGTGGAGCTGGGACCTGGAGGGTGTGTCGATCCACAATTACATGGTGGGCGGTTGGCCGGTGCACCTGCCCAGCACCGAATTTGGTGAGGCCGATTATGCGCAAC
>DATMIP010000137.1:0-2386 GCA_035554515.1 Sphingomonas sp.
GCTTTACGCCGCGGGCGAGGTCACCCAGTCCGGATTGCATGGCGCCAACCGTCTCGCTTCAAACTCGCTGCTGGAATGTTTCGTGTTCGGCGAGGCCGCTGCGAAGCATATCCTCGCGCACTGGCAGGACATGCCTGAACCCGGCCCGATCCGTGCCTGGGACGAAAGCCGCGTGCGCGATTCGGACGAGGATATCGTCGTCCAGCACAATTGGCGCGAGATCCGCCGTTTCATGTGGGACTATGTCGGCATCGTCCGCACCACCAAGCGCCTGGAGCGCGCGCTGCACCGTGCCGCTTTGCTCGCGCAGGAGGTCGAGGATTATTACGGCAATTACCGTATCACGCCCGACCTGATCGAGCTGCGCAATCTGATCGTGGTCGCAACCCTGATCGTGAGGTCCGCGCTCCGCCGCAAGGAGAGCCGCGGGCTGCACTACACGCTCGATTATCCCGACAGCAAGGCCCGGGCGGTCGATACGGTCCTGATGCCGTAGTGCCCTCTCCCTCGACCTAGTCACCTCCTCTGTTCGCCCTGAGCGAAGTCGAAGGGCGGGGACCGCCGACGCGTGCTTCGACTTCGCTCAGCGCGAAAGGTGATTCATCTGACCGAACGCGGTTTCACGAAGCGAAGCGTCATGCGGTCGCTCTCGCCGATCGCCAGATATTTGGCGCGGTCCTGATCGCCAAGATCGAGCGAGGGAGGCAAAGTCCACACGCCTTTGGGCCAATCGGCCGTATCCTTGGGGTTGGCGTTGATCTTGCTCTCGCCATCAAGGCGGAAGCCGGCGGCGGTGGCAAAGCCGATCACGGTCGACCTTTTGACATAACCGCTCGTCAGCTCGCGTTCGGCCGGGGCGGTTTCCGGTAGCCGATGATCGACCACGCCCAACACGCCGCCCGGCTTTAGCGCCATATAGGCGGCGCGAAAAAAGGCGCGGGCAACCTTGCCATCCTTGTCCCCGCCATCTTCCGCCATCAGCAGATTATGGACGTTGCGGAAGGTAAGCACGCGATCGGCGCTACCCGGCGCAGCCATTGTTGCAGTGACGGGACTGAAGCTCGACACGGTCGCTTTCGCGCCGCCCGGTAAACCGTCGACCAGCTTCTTCGCGCGATCGATCGACCGTGCATCTTCGCCAACGACCGCGACATAGTGACCGTCGCGGGCAAGCAAGGGCATCAGGATGCGGGTATACCAGCCACCCCCGGGGGAATATTCGATCACCGTCTGGCCGGGCGCGACGCCGAAGAAGCTGAGCGTCTCGGCCGGGTGGCGATACTTGTCGCGCGTGCGTTCCGCATCGAGACGCGCCGGATTGGCAACCGCCGCCTTGATCGCGGCGGTGGGCGCGGCATTGCCCGGTGCGGCCAGGAACGTCAGGGCAACCAGGGCAAAGCTTGTCGATCTCATGGGCGATATCCTTTCGCGCTATTCTTGTCGGCTACTGCCTTGTCGCTGATCCGGCCTCGCAACGATAGGGCGTTGTCGCGGAGCCACGGACCGCTCGACCTTATTCGGTGGAGGCTCTAGAACCGCCCCCGCATGGCATCCAATCACCTCTATCTGGTCGATGGCTCGGGTTATATTTTCCGGGCTTATCATCGGCTTCCGCCGCTTACCAACAAGCATGGGCAGCCCGCGGGCGCGGTTTATGGCTTCACCACGATGATGTGGAAGCTGGTCGAGGATCTGCACGCCGCCGACGGTCCGACCCACATGGCGGTGATCTTCGACGCATCGTCCAAGACGTTCCGCAACGACATGTACGATCAGTATAAGGCGCATCGCCCGCCGCCGCCCGAGGATCTCGTCCCGCAATTCCCCATGATCCGCGATGCCACCCGTGCTTTCTCGCTGCCATGTATCGAAGAAGAAGGGCTCGAGGCGGACGATATCATCGCCTGCTATGCCAAGGCGGCGCTGGGCGAGGGCTGGAAGGTCACGATCGTTTCGTCTGACAAGGACCTGATGCAGCTGATCGAACCCGGCCGGCTCGATCTGCTCGACACGATGAACAACCGCCGGCTGGGGCGCGAGCATGTGCTCGAAAAGTTCGGGGTCGAGCCCGAGCAATTGGGCGACGTGCTCGCTTTGATGGGCGACAGCGTGGACAATGTGCCCGGTGTGCCGGGCGTCGGCCCCAAGACGGCGAGCGAGCTGATCCAGACCTATGGCGATCTGGAGGGCGTGCTTGCCGCCGCGCCGGGCATCAAGAAGCCCAAGCTCAGTCAGAATCTGATCGAGCATGCCGACGCCGCGCGCCTGAGCCGCGAACTGGTGCGGCTGGTGTGCGACCGGCCGCTGCCGCAGCCGCTCGACGAGCTGATCCTCAAGGGGCTGCCGAAGGAACCGCTCCAGGAATTCCTGACGCATCAGGGCTTCC
>DATMIP010000138.1:0-14287 GCA_035554515.1 Sphingomonas sp.
GCCCGTATGTCGGTGCTTGAAGATCTGGGCGGCCCGGACTGGAACATGGGCACGGCGATGATCGCCGACCTGCTGTTCCGCGCTCACGCCGCCGGACGCTCAATCGCGCGCATTCCGCGCGTTATGCTGGCGCAGACGGGCCGGCGCTTTCGTGCTGCGCGCGACGACTATGCGCGGATGCTTCAGGCGCAGCCGCGTCTGGCCGGCGCGATCGTGGACGGCCGCACGTCTGACAGTTTCGCCTTGTTCCGGCCCTTCGCCGCCGAGCAGGCCTTTCGCGTGACGATCATCATACCGACCTGCCGCAGCCTGCAGCCCGACGGCATCAGCAGCTATGTCGAGCGCGTTCTGGGCGAAATCAGGCGCGTCGACTGGCCGATGGACAAGCTGACGGTTCTTATCGGCGATGATGTTTCGGGCGAGCCTGCCTGGGAGCGGGAAGATTGGCCGTTCACGCTGCGCAGGGTCGAGACCGCGCGCGAGCCCGATGCGCCCTTCAACTATGCGGCAAAGATGAACCGGCTGTGGAGAGCGGCCGAAACCGAGCATGTCATTCTCCTCAACGATGATTGCCGCCCGACATCGCCCGACTGGCTCCGGGCGCTGATGACCTTTGCGGTGGAAAAGGATGTAGGCGGTGTCGGGGCGCGGCTGCTCTATGATAACGGGCGACTGCAGCATGCCGGCCTGGTGCCGCACGGTATCGCCGCCGCGCATGCCTGGCTGTTCCGCGAAAATAGCGAGGGCACATATCAGGATTGGGCGCTGGTCCAGCGCGAATGGTCGATGGTGACCGGCGCCGTGTTCGCCACGCGCCGCTCGGTACTGGAACAGGTGAACGGGTTCGAGGAGCGCTTCAGCCTCGAGTTCAACGATAGCGACCTCTGCCTGCGGCTGCGGGCGCTGGGCTACCGGATCGTATGCACGCCGTTGGCGGAGATGGTGCACACGGAAAAGGCATCGCGCGGGGAAAGGCTGCCTCCGGGCGAGGATGTCGCCCTGTTCCTGTCGCGTTGGCGCACGTGGTTCGATTCAGATCCCTCATGGCACCCGCACCTGCGCCGAGATTGCCTTGAGGTGATGCCCGCTATCGACCGGGGAGCCTGGTACCTCTAATCACTGTCCTGCAAATCGCTTTTTGGCGGCTGCGCGATGCCTGCACCGGTCTTACGCTGATGCTCGACCCGCTCGATAATGGCCGCGAGTGCCTTGCGCATATCTTCGCTTTCCCAGCGCAGCTGCTCGCCAAGCGCAACCAGCTTGAGCCGAAGGTCCTCGGCGCGCCCGGCATCATCCTGGATCCTGCGTTCGAGCGCCGCAAGCGCGTCAGCGCTCTCGGACGCACGAGCGGCGTGCGCATCGCATCGTTCGCCAAGCATTTGCAGATCGCTTCGCAACGCCTCAACCTCGCGTTGATACTGCACCGTAGCCTGGGCGGCGGCATAGACCTCTTGCTGACGCTCCATCGCCTCCCGTGCCACGGTTTCAGCAGCGGCATTCATCTCACGTCGATGCTCGGTTTCGGCCTCCGCGGCCCGCGCGCCAAGCGCATCGACCGCCCCCGCGAGCCGGGCGACCTCGCCGCACAGTTGATCGAACGCGCTCTGGGACGCCGCATCGAGCCAACCGCGTGCACGGGCCTTAAGCGCCATTGTGGGTCTCCCGCTTGATTCGATCGCCCATTGCCGCGAACGCCGCGTCAGCCACCGTTTCGGGCGCGATCTGGCTGAGGCAGGCCTTGTCATAAGGACATTGGCTGGTTCGATGAAGCAGGCAGGGCGCGCACCCTATCGCCCGGCTGATCGTACGAACGCCAAGGCCGGAAGGATGCCATTCCAGCCTTTGATGCGAACCACCAAAGATGCAGATCGTCGGAACGCCCAACCAGCCCGACACATGCGTCACGCCCGAATTGTTGCCGATCACGCACGCCGCACGGCGCATTTCGGTCATCACCTCTTCCCACGCAAGGCGGCCGCATTCGCTGATGACCCGTGTCGCGTCATAAGGCCTCACGATCGCCGCGGCACGTGTTGCCTGGCTGCGCGTGCCTATCACCCGAATCAGACCGTCCCACCGATCGAGCAGCAGCCCGATCAGCGTCGAGAAATGGCCCGGCTGCCAATCGCGTATATCCCCGTTCGAAAACGGAGCGATGACGATACTGGTCACGTTGCGACCTCACCGAACAGGCCGGTTTGCTTGATCCGCAGCACAGCCAGTTCGACCAGCAGAACCAGATATTCGGATTGGTGGAGCGCGCTCCCGGTTCCGCGCTTGCTCAACCTGCCGCCATAGAAACGGAAGCCGGGCACCGGCTCTCCCGCGACCGGGAATAGTCTGAATTCGAACAGCGCATCCTTCAGCCGGTTTTCGAATGTCAGCTTGCCTGACCCTGCCTCGGGGTGGACCAGATAGGCAGCTCGGTCGACGTTCAGCGCAATATCGCAGCCCAGAAGGCCGCGGCGATCGGGCTCGAACTCGAGGAAGGGCTCGAACACATACTCGCCCGGTGTGAGCGGGCGATAGGGACCCCAGATTATCGCGCCGAGATCGTCGGTCGGCCCGCCCGGACAGGCAATGGAAAAGGAAGAACGGCGGCAATGGCTTTGGGCTGCGAACTGGGCGGGGCGGATCTCGTCGCTCCAGGCGATGTCAAGATGCTCGATATGCGGATCGAGCGGCAGGAAAATGTCGAGGAAGGGAAAACGAGCCTTGAGCCCGACACCCGCCTTGATCGCGGCCTGGACATTACGCAGCAGCAAACGTGTATCGGAATCGGTACGTAGATCGATCGCGAGATCATAGCGATCGGTGATCAGCGCATCGAACAAGGCTGTCTTGCCGCCGATATCCGTTCCCTCTTCGCCGGCGTTGCGCGGCAGGGCGTCGAACACGATTACGTGATCGGCAATGGCCAGTTCGCGGGCCAGACCTTCATTCCACGAACCCACCATCAGGGTGATCTCGGACTCCGGAAAAGCTGCTCGCAGCCGTTCAAGCGCGGCGATGCCCAAAATGAAATCGCCAAGATGATCGAGCTTGATCGCAAGAATCTTGTGAGCGGCCCGCAGGGAACGCGCCTCCACGCGACTGCGATCGGGTTCGAACAGGTCTTCCGGTGCCGGTCGGACGATGGCCGGCTCGGTGAGGTCCCAGGCGGGCTGACATATCCGTTCCAGCACCACCGCGATATCCGCCTGCCCGGCAACCTCGCCGGCGGAATAATCATAGCCCTCGTCCAGATCGCCGAGCCATCGCACGCGGTAGCTGTTTGGGACGAGTGCCTCCTCGATTTCCTCGATCAGCGCGCGGGGAGTATAGATGCGGCGCTGTGCCGCATCGCGACGCGACGGCGGACTGTCCTGACGTTCGTTCAGAAACGAATGCGGCACCGTGATAACCAGAAACCCGCCGATCCGGATGCTCGCGAACCAGCGCTGGAGCGCCCCGCGATAATCCGCAACATATTGCAGCATATAAGGTGCGAAAAGGACCGCCAGCGAAAGATCGGGAGGCAGCTGATCGGCGTGACCCGTCAGCACGTATGAAGGTCGCGCCGCAAGAAAACTACCGAGCGGGCCACTGTGATACGCGTCGGGCGGGACGGCGCGCTCTTCCGCAGGATCGATCTTTCTTGGCGGCAACGTTCCCCGACCTCAAAGCACGCTTCGGCAGCGCGACGGTCCGGTCTAGACCAGTACTTCCCGAAAATCGAGGCCGCCGCTTAGCGCGTCACGGCTCGGGCGGCGACAAAGGGCGAGAAGAGCTGGTTGATAATGTTGACCATCTTCGCCGGGCGGTTGGCCGCAGCATTCGCGATGTAGATGACATCCTTGTCACGCACTGCAAAACGCTGCGACAGGAAATAGCTCGCCGGCTGAAGCATGTTCAGGCGATAGATTACCGGCGCTTCGTGGCCATTGGGGCCCGCCGGATCGTAGCGGAACAGGAAGACTGCGGACGGATCGGCGATCGAATCGGTCGGGCCGCCGACCCGCGCAACCGCTTCCGCCAGCGACAGGTCGCCGGTCTCGAACGGAATCTGCGAAACCTTGTCGGTCGCGCCGAGCGCGATGAAGCTGCGCGGCCGCTTGATCAGTTCGATCCGATCGCCCGGAATGAGCACGAGATCGTCGGCGGCGCCCGCCCGAATACGGCCGAGCCGTTCTTCAAGCCAGCGATCGCCGCGATTGAAACGCACGATCGTATCCTCGGCCGAATTGCTGGCACCGCCAGCAAGCGCGATCGCATCGAGGAGACGTTCGCGCTGGAGCGAGAGATTGAACCGACCCGGCTGGTGAACGTCGCCGGCGACATAGACCGTGCTTGAAATATTGGTCTTGATCGCAACCAGCGCCTGCGGGCTCTGCGATTTGCCGCGAAGGCCGCGTTCGATCATGCCCTGGATTTCGGACGTCGTGTGGCCGGCTACTTCAAGCCGACCGACATAAGGAAGCTTGATTGCGCCATTGCGATCGACCACGACCTCCGGGAAGGTCTGCGCGCGGGCTGCCGGATCCATGACTCCCCCGGACCCCCCGGAAGAGCCGAACAGGGAAACGCCGACCTCGTAGATACCGATTGCGAGTATATCGCCAGGACCCACCACGTCGTTGCGGCCATCATGTGCCAGGCTCGACAGGGTCGGCTGGGCGGCATCGACGGCAGCGGCGCGCGCGCCGATCTCAGCGACGAGCGGCGCATCGATATCGACAATCCGGAAACCGATCTCGTTCTGATCCTTGGTGCCGCGCTGGATTTCGGACGCCGTCGGGCCACTCGAAGGCAGCGATGCGCAACCCGCGAGCAGGGCCGAAGCACACAAGGCAGCCAGACCGCGGGCGCGATGCGAAAGCGGAAGGTGGGAAAGCGCGGGGATGCTCAAAACAGGCTCTTTTCGAAGAAACTGAAGGATCCGCAGCGAGATGGCAGCGGCGGGAAAGCAGGATTAATCAAGTGGCGGACCAATCGCAAACGGGTTGCGATCAGGCGGCCCGCAGCTGCAGACGATGATGAACCTCGCTTGCTTCGTCGATCGTGTCGAAGAAGACGAGCGTGCCGCCATAGACGACCGCGCCACGCTGGCAATATTGCCGCAAGGTTCCCGGATCATGGCTGATCATGACGAGCGTCGCATTGTCGCGGCGATGAAGCAGAGCCTCTTCGCATCGCGCGCGAAAACGTTCGTCGCCGGCGCCCGTCACCTCGTCCACCAGGTAGCAGTCGAAGTTGATCGCGAGGCTGATCCCGAAGGCGAGGCGCGCGTTCATCCCGGCCGAATAGGCATGGACAGGTTGATGGAAATAAGGCCCGAGCTGCGCGAAATCCTCGACAAAGGCGAGCAATTCCTCTTCGGGATGGCTGTAGATGCGCGCGATGAAACGCGCATTGTCGGCGCCGGTAAGGCTCGATTGGAAGCAGCTGGAATAGCCGATCGGCCACGACGTGCTCATCGTGCGGACGACACGGCCGGTGGTCGGCTGTTCGACCCCGGCGATGAGGCGCATCAGGGTCGATTTGCCGGCGCCATTGGCCCCGCAGATGCCGATGCTCTCGCCGGGCTCGATCTTGAAGTTCAGATCGGTAAAGACATGCTTCTCGAACTTGCGGATATGATAGGTTTTGCTGACATTCTGGAACTCGATCATGCGCAGCGCGATCCCTGGGACATCGGCGGGCCGATGGCGGGCGGCCCATTGACGGCGGTTGAACGCCCGAAGCGCGCCTTCTAGCCGATGACGCGGCAAGCGCAAAATCGGGCACTTCCTTCGCCTTTATGCATGGATGCGCGGATGCTCTTCACCGGGAGCGGCACCGGAGTGAGTAGCTATGCGCGCCAGCTGCGTCGCGCTCACCAGGCGATCGGAGACTACCGGCTCCTTGCGGATCGTCCGGCGCTCGACCAGCCGCCGCCGGCGCCTTTCGGGCGGGTGGGGCGCTGGGTGCGCGCGCTGCTGCCGGGCGCGCGGGTTGCCCGCCTGGCGGACGGCGTCGAGGGAACCCGGTTTTTCGCGCCGGATATCTTTCGTCTCGCCCAGGTCTATTTCGACGTGCATCGCCGCCCATTGCCGGTCCGGCTGCCCGGGCCGCCGGGGATTATGCACTGGACGTACCCGGTACCGTTGACCGTCGTCGGGTGGCGCAATGTTTATACGGTACATGATGTCATCCCGCTGCTCCACCCGACCCTCACCCATATCAACGGCCATCGCTATCGGCGGATACTCGACCGGCTGGGAGAAAGCGCGGCGGGCTTTATCGCGGTATCCGAGACGGCGCGCGAGGAGATCGTGCGGACGCTGGGCTGCGCCCAATCCTTCGTCACGGATTGCGGACTGGCGGTCGACGCCGCACCCGCCGATCCAAACCGACTTCCCGCCTCGGTCGCATCGGGCCATTTCCTGCTCCTTTGCGGAACGATGGAGAAGCGCAAGAATGTGGCTTCGGCGCTCGCAGCCTATCGCGAGAGCAAAGTGGAGATGCCCCTCGTCCTGGCCGGGCCGGACGGCTGGGGCGCAGAAAGAATCGCTGCCGAGATCGCCGCCACGCCTGGTGTGATCCGCCTCCCCTACCTCGATCGGGAAGCCATGCACGCGCTGATCGGCAACGCGCGCGCGCTGCTTATGCCGTCGCTGGCGGAAGGGTTTGGCCTGCCCGTGGCGGAAGCAATGGCTCTGGGCGTGCCGGTCGTCACCTCGGATCGCGGCGCGCTGGCCGAAACAGCTGGCGGCGCGGCGCTCACGATCGATCCCCGGGACATTGCTGCGATCGCCCGCGCCATTCGACGCGTCGCGGACGATGATGCCCTATGCGCGGCGCTCTCCGTCGACGGATTGCGCAACGCCGAGCGCTTTCGCCCCGAACGCTTCGCGGAAAGATTGACGCGAGCCTATGCCGCAGTGATGGCGGCCGGATAATGAAGCAGCTCAATATCGGTATCGACGGCTACAATCTCGCTTTGCCGAACGGCACCGGCGTCGCAACCTATGGCTATGTCCTGGCCGAGACGTTGCGTGAAGGCGGCCATGCGGTGACCGGGCTGTTCGGCGTCGACGCGGGCGACGATCCGGTGATGCGCGAGATCATGTTCTACGACAGGCTCGGTCAGGTCCCGCCGACCGCGCCGCTACGCCGGAAGCGCTCCCGGCGGATCCTGCGCGCCGCGCTCCGCCCCTTCCATGTCCGGCGTGCCGAGGCGGTCCAGCACAGCATGCGCGTCGAGAAAACCAATCTCGCCGAACGGCTCCCGGAATTTGACCGGCTCGTGACCTCACCCGATCTGTTCGAGGTCGCGCACCGCCATTTTCGCCTCTATCGCCGCTTTCTGCGGGTGCGGATGAACGCACCGCCGGCCGTGATGCACTGGACCTACCCTCTTCCGATCACGCTGGAGGGCGCGAAGAACATCTATACGATCCACGATCTCGTCCCGCTCCGTCTCCCCTACACCACACTCGACACCAAGCAGACCTATCGCGACCTGATCGCCGCGTGCATCGCCAACGCCGCGCACATCTGCACCGTATCCGAATCGAGCCGCGCCGAAATCGTCGCCGAATTCGCGATCGATCCGGCATTCGTCACGAACACCTACCAGGCCTCACCGTTGGCGATGCCGGCGAACGATGCCGAGGACGACGCGGCGACGATCGAGAATATCTTCGGCCTGTCTCATCGCGCCTATTTCCTCCATTTTGGGGCGATCGAGCCCAAGAAGAATATCGGGCGCCTGATCGAAGCCTATCTGTCGGCAGGCACCGCAATCCCACTCGTCATGACCGGCAGCCGGGGCTGGCGAAGCGAGGAGGAATTGCGCCTGCTGGTTCCGGATGACGAGGCGGATACGGTCCACGGTCTGCATATGGCCGAGCGCGTGCGGCGGCTCGACCATCTTCCCCGAAATCTCCTCGCACGCCTCATCCGCGGCGCCCGAGCGGTAATTTTTCCGTCGATCCACGAAGGATTCGGCCTGCCCGTGCTGGAAGCAATGCAGCTGGGGACACCGGTATTGACGTCCGATCGGGGCGCGCTTGCCGAAATAAGCAGGGAAGCCGCCCTGCTGGTCGATCCCTACGACGTCGACGCGATCAAAGCCGCGATCCGCGCGCTTGACGGTGATGCAGATTTGCGCGCCCGCCTTGGCGCGGCCGGAATGGCGCGAGCCGCGCATTTTTCCTCCGAGGCGTATCGCGCGCGGCTGAACGAGATGTACCTGCGCGTCCTCGGCTGATCTGCGGGCTTCGATATCGGCTGACCGCGGTCCGCATTGACTCTGCTACGTGCCCGTCTATGAAGCGCCGCCCGTTCGACGGCTCTCGGGGCCGGCATGGGCAGCGGAAAGTCAGAGTGATTTCAACAGGTAATCGCGTCTTCTGGCGGAACTATCATTTCGGCCAACTGGCATGCGCCGTTGCGGCATTGTGCGTGCCAGCCGCGCTGTGCGCGGAGACGTTGGCGGACGCAGTCGCCGCTGCTTATGATCGCAACCCCCAGCTCGTCCAGCAGCGCTACCTGCAAAAGGCGCGCGACGAGCAGTTCGTCCAGGCGCGTAGCCAATATGGCCCCACCATCACGGCGGAAACGTCGGGCAATATTCATTCCACCTGGCAGACCGGTTTCAGCCAGACGGACAAATTGCAACAATCGAGCGTGTCGATCAGCCAGCCGCTCTACACATCCGGACGCATCCGGGGCCAGGTGGCGGCCGCCAAAGCCGGTGTTCTGGGGGGACAGGAGCAGCTTCGGCTAACCGAACAGCAGGTCGTTCAGGACGTCATTTTTGTCTATGCGGCGGTGCTCCGCGATCAGGCACGGCTCGATATCGGGCGCGAGAATGTCGAGGTGCTGGAGGGCCAGTTGCGCCAGAACAGCAAACGGCAGCAGGTTGGTGACGTGACGCTGACCGACGTTGCCCAGTCGGACGCGAGGCTCGCCGCGGCGCAGCTGCAGCTGGCGAACCTGGAAGCGAGCCTTGCGATATCGCGCGGCCAGTATCTCGAGGTCGTCGGCCACAATCCAGGCAAGCTTGAACCGCTGCCGCAGCTGGGTAGCGTTCCACCGACGCTGGACGCCGCATTCGATCTTGCCGAGCAGAACAACCCGTCCTTCCTGGCCGCCGGATATGTCGAACAGCAATCGAGCGCGACCGCCGCGGCCGCGCGGGGGGAACAGGGGCCGACGCTGACCATCAACGGCGAAGGCCGTTACACGAACGATCTGATGCGTTTCGGATGGAAATCGGGCCGGCGAGAAGCGATCGGCGGCTTCACGCTGAGCCAGCCCATCTTCTCTGGCGGTGCAGTCCGTTCGCGTATCCGCGAGGCGGATGCGCGCAATCGCGCAGACCAGGCCGGGATCGACATTGCACGCCGCACCGCGCTGCAATCGGTGACGAGCGCGTGGGCGCAATTGTCATCGTCGCGCACCGCGGTAACGACCGGCGAGCGCCAGGTGAATTCGGCGCAGCAAGCCTTTGCCGGGATGAGCTGCGAGGAACTGAATGGGCTTCGTTCGACGATCGAGACCCTCAACGCCGAACAGGAATTGCAGAATGCCCAGCTGCAGCTGATCCAGAACCGCTATCAGGTATATGTGGCGCATGCGCAGCTATTGGCGGCGGTCGGAAACCTGAGCGCACAGACGATCGCCGACAATATCACCGTGTACGATCCCGAGGCCAATTTCATCCGCATCCGCTATAGCGGCCTGAACCCCTTCGGGCTGGTTGCGGCGGGACTGGACCGGATCGGATCGGCCGGGCCGCGCGGGCCCATCTCTCCCGATCTTGCCGGCGCGAATGTGCCCAGGCCCGAAAATAGCGGCCCGATCGCTCCGTCACCGGCGCGCGATACGCTCAACCGGAAACTGACCCCTATGACCCAGAGCCAGCTCAAACTGCCAAACGGCGACACGGCGCGCTGCCCGCTGGCTGACGTGGGACCGCGCCGATGACATATTGCCGAGCCGATTGGGAGAAGATCGCTCTTTCCCTGGCAGCGTGTCACGCCCAAGGATCGATCTGACATGGCGACGATGCGTAATAGCGGCGGCCCGAAACCGCTCCCCAGCCCGCTGGCGCGCGCGCTTCGGCTGGGCGTGGCCCCGATTGGCTTTGCCGCGCTGTTCAGCCTGATCTCGAACATGCTGTATCTGGCGCTGCCCATCTATACGAACCAGATTTACAGCCGCGTATTGTCGAGCCAGTCGGTGGCGACGTTGTTCGTGCTGTCGCTCGGCTGCGCGTTCGTATTCCTCGTTTCCGCGATCATCGACCACTACCGCGCCCAGGTACTGAGCGGCTTCGGCGTGGTGTTCGATCAGCAGCTTGCCAGCCGCACCTTCGCCGCATTGTTCGACGCGGTGGTTCGCCGCCGGGGCACGCGCGCGCAGGCGTTGCGCGATCTCGACGCGGTGCGATCGGCGATCGGCGGCCAGGCGATCGCGATCATGTTCGATCTGCCGTGGATACCGATCTTCCTGGTGATCCTGTTCTTCATCGATCCGACGATCGGCGCCGTCACCCTTTCCGGCGGACTGGTTCTCGTCCTGCTGGCCTTCCTGCAGGACCGCGCGACGCACAGCGCGCTCAAGGAAGCCAGCGAGGCCGCGATCGCGAGCTATGGATATACCGACGCGGCGCTGCGCAATGGCGAGGTCGTTCGCGCGCTCGGCATGCTCCCCACGCTCGGCCGGCAATGGGCGCGCAATCGCTACATCTCGGTCGCGGCCAGCTCGGAGGCCAGCCAGCGCGGCGGCTTCTATTCGGGTGCGATCCGCTTCGTGCGCATGTTCATCCAGATCCTCATCATCGCCGTCGGGGCGTGGCTGGTGCTGGAGCGCAAAATCCCGTCGGGGCTGCTGTTCGCCAACATGATCCTGGCGTCGCGCGCGCTGGCGCCGCTCGAACGTATCGTCGGCTCGTGGAAGGCGCTGGTCGAGGCGGTGCAGGCCTATAAGCGCCTCGACCGGATCCTGCTGGAATATGAGCCGCCCGAGCCCGTCACCCAGCTGCCCCGCCCTACCGGCGCGCTGAGCGTCGAGCAGGTCAGTTTCGCGCCTTATGGCGCACCGGCGCTGGTGCTGATCAACCTGAACTTCAAGATCGAGCCCGGCGATTTCGTGGGCGTGATCGGGCCATCGGGGGCGGGCAAATCCACGCTCGCGCGCCTGATGGCGGGCATCTGGAAACCGAATAGCGGGACGGTCCGGCTCGATGGCGCCGACGTCTATACCTGGGATCGCGAGAATTTCGGCAGCCACGTGGCCTATCAGCCGCAGGATACCGAACTTTTCGCGGGTACCGTACGCGACAATATCGCGCGCTTCCTGCCGGAGGCGACCGACGCAGAGGTCGTCGCCGCCGCAAAGCTGGCCGGCGCGCACGAACTGATCCTGCGCCTGCCCAAAGGCTATGAGAGCGATCTTGGAGAGGGCGGAATGGTCCTGTCCGCGGGCCAACGCCAGCGCGTCGGCCTGGCGCGGACTTTGTTCGGCGATCCGAGCCTGATCATCCTCGACGAGCCCAACGCGAATCTTGATCCTGAAGGCGAGGCGGCACTGATGGCTGCGCTGGCGCAGGCCAAGGCGCGCGGCGCGACGATCGTCCTGATCTCGCACAAGCCGCAAACTTTCGCCCAGGCGGACAAGATGATCCTGTTGGTCAATGGTCAGATCGTCGAATATGGTCCGCGCGATCAGGTAATGGCGCGTTTCACGGCCAAACCTCCGACCCAGCCGCCGCAGCCGCCCGGACGGGCCACGCTCACGGAGGTCGGATCGTGAGCAAGTTGGGAGACATCGTCCGCCAGATCCGCCGCGAACCGGCGATCCCGGCCGAACCGGATCACGGCTTCGACGAGCTCAATGCGGGTGAGAGCGAGATCATCCGCCTGCGCCTGCGCCGGCCGATCTTCGCCGGTTCGATGGTGGTTCTGATATTGGTGTTCGGCCTGCTGTTATGGGCGTTCATCGGTCACATTACGGGCGCGGTCGTGGCGGCCGCGCAGATCCGCGTCGAGGGCAACAGCAAGGTCATCAAGCATCGCGAAGGCGGAATCATCCGCCGCATTTACGTTCGCGAGGGCCAGTTGGTGCGGCGCGGCCAGGTGCTGATGCAGCTCGACCCGATCCAGGCGGAGACCAATGTCGCGGTGTGGCAGGCGCAATATGACAGCGCGCTCGCCGACATGGCGCGCCTGCAGGCGCAGCAGGCAGGGACCATGGAAATCCATTTCCCCCCCGAACTGCTCGCGCGGCAATCGGATCCGCAGGTGGCAGCGTTGCTCGCCGGCCAGCGTGCGCTCCATGGTTCGACGATGCTGCTCTACAGCAGCCAGGCGAACGTGCTGCGCAGCCAGGCGTCGCAAATGCAGACCCAGATTCAGGGAATGCGCGCGCAGGCTGCCTCGGTCGACATGCAGTCGGGATCGATCGGCGACGAGCTGCGCGGTGTCCGCGAGCTCAATCGATTGGGCTATGCACCCAAGACGCGGGTCGCCAGCCTTGAGCGCGGAGCGGCCCAGCTCACCGGGCAAAAGGGCTCGGTACTTGCAGATATTGCACGCACCCAACAGGGTATCGGTGGCGTACGCCTCCAGATCGCCCAGCTTGAGGAGAAGCGCCAGACCGAGGCCGCGACCGGCATACGCCAGGCGCTGGACAAGCTGACCGAAGCGGCACCAAAGCTGCGCGCGACCTCGCAATCACTCTACCAGACAATGGTGCGGGCGCCGGTGGACGGGTATATCTTCAACCTCACTCAGTTCACCGAAGGTGGCGTCGCGGCGCCGGGCGAGCGGCTGCTCGATATCGTTCCGACGGGCACCGAATTGATCCTGAACGCGCACGTGCGGCCGAACGACATCGCCGACGTGCGGATCGGGATGCCGGCGCAGATCACGCTGACGGCCTATAATCCGCGCACGACGCCGCAGATCGACGGGCGTGTGACCCTCGTTTCCGCGGATGCCACGGTTGACGAGCAAAGTTCGAACCGTGAGCCTTATTATCTGGTCCAGATCAAGGTCGACCCCGGCCAGCTCGCCCGGATCGGCAATGGCGTACATCTCACGCCGGGCATGCAGGCGTCGGTCAACATCGTCACCGGCTCGCGAACGATCATGGACTATCTGCTCGGACCGATGACCGAAGCGATGCGCACGGCGCTGCGCGAAAAATGAACGACGGCGATCGGGGGAAGCGCGTCGGCTTCCTCGTCGCCGGCGTGCAGAAAGGCGGTACCACCGCCTTGTTCGACTATCTGGCCGAATTGCCCGCCCTCGAGCTGCCGGCGGTGAAAGAGGCGCATTTCTTCGACGATGATGACGGCGTCGATTGGACGGCGCCCGATTGTTCGCGTTACCACGCGCTGTTCGTGCATCCTGACCGATTGTGGGGCGAAGCCACGCCGATCTATCTCTACTGGCCGAACGCGCTCGAGCGGATCCACGCCTATAATCCGTCGATGAAATTGATCGTCCTGTTCCGCGACCCGATCGAGCGGGCCTGGTCGCACTGGAAGATGGAATATGCGCGGGGCAAGGAGACCGAGCCCTTCGCCTGGTGCATTCGCGAGGGCCGTGCCCGAATGGCGCGGACGCATCCCTATCCCGGCTTTCATCGCGTCTATTCTTATGTGGAGCGCGGCTTTTACGGGCGGCAACTCGCGCGCGCGCTGTCGCTTTTCCCCCGCCGGCAGATGCTGTTGCTGGATTCGCATTCGCTCATGCACCGGCCGAGCGCTACCATAAGCGCGATCTGCGCCTTTCTTGGGATTGACCCGCCGCATGGTGAGATTGCTGGCAGGGTGTCGCGTCCGTCGGCGAATATCGACTATCCTGCCACATTGGTTGATAAAGACGTGGCTTTTCTGCAACAACACTATAGCGAAGAGCTGCACCGCTTCCGGGAATTGGCGGGTCAGGAGCTCGATTCAGCCGCCTGGTTAACGGATATTGCCCGGTAAGTAGCTGTGGTTGCGGCTGGAACCCCGGGAGGTGCCCGCGCGTGTTCATACTTGCATCGGTATATGCCATGATTCCCGTGGCATCCGGTTGTTTCTGGAGTGGTAAGCCGAGATGTTAGTAGTTGCGCGGGTTTAGAAGCTTGGCTAAGTGTCCCGCTGCGCTCGCTTGCGCTAACCGCACTCACGTGTGGCTAGGCATGGGCGGAGGGCGCCTCCAGCCACCTTTAGGGAGGGGGGGGGCTTAGTACTTGCGCCCGAACTGAAGGTTCAATTGGAGGCTTAAATGGCTAACTACGTATTCGAAAATATCACGCAGTCCGA
>DATMIP010000139.1:0-2270 GCA_035554515.1 Sphingomonas sp.
ACCGGCCCTGTCCTGAGGCTAGCAAGCCGGGATACGGAACGCCGCCGGGGCGGTCGCGTTCAACGCCGCAAATCGCAAAGGAGAGCGATATGTCGGCCAAACCTTTTATCGGGCTGTTGATAGCAGCGACCGCACTGGCGCCGGTGCTGGCACAGGCCACTTCCGGAACCGAAAATACCGGGCGTACGGCGCAGGAAGAATATCAGCGCGGGCTGGCGGCGACGCCCATGCCCGATCAGGCGGCAATCAATGCGGGCGGCGCTCCGGGAACCGCCGCGCTGAACGATCAGGTCGCGCGCACGACGCGGGCCAATAACGACGCCAATGATGCAGCCCTGGCCGAAGGCGCCGCCGCACAGGCGCAATATGACGCCGACCGGTCCGCTTATATGGACGCATTGATAAAGCATGACGCGGCCGTGGATCGCACCGACGCGCGTTATGCCCGGCAACAGAGGGCCTATGCCGATGCGATGCGCGTATGGCGGGGCCAGGTTTATGCGTGCAAGCACGGCCATCCGCGCGCGTGCAACGCGCCGACGCCCGATCCTGCCGCCTTCTACTGATCACTTTCTACTGATCATGAAAGGGAGCGGCCCGCCCGCTCCCCGTGTCAGCTGGCCTGGCCGTCAGGCAAGGCGGCGAGAATCATCTTTTCCCATATGACCGGATCGCCCGCCGCGGCCATACGCCTATCGGGCTCGCGCAGGGTTCGCAGGACTGCCACGGCATCATCGACATGATTCTGCCACGCGGCATCGACGGCATTGGCGGCGGAGCGGCTATTTCCCTCGGCATTGGCGCTCAAACGCTGACCCGCGAGGACGCGGGCAATCCGTTCAACCGCGCCACCCTTCGAAACGTTCATGCGCCCTTCCTCCCAGCCATCGGTTGCGCAGAGACGTGCCGGTTTCAGGCGGCCGCGTCCATCGCCGAATTGGCGAGCGCCCGATCGCGCAACAACAAAGCCTGCGCGGCCCCCTCCAGTTCGCCATGATCGAAACTCGCGAAGCTGCGTGGCACTGAATTCAGCTGCCGGGCAAAAGGCCCTGGCAGACAGAATTGTTCCCGCAGGCCCGGCTGACGCAAGGTCTTGGCGAGAGCTTGGGTGAGGCTGCCGGTAAGGATGACACCGTCCCAGGCGCCGTAGCTGAGCACCATGTTGCTCGCGAATTGCCACAGCGCCCGTGCGATAAGGTCGGTCGCCTTGACCGCCGGCGCGTCGCGTACGGTCTCCGCCAGATGGATCACCTCAACCGAGCTGGCGGCGCGGGGCGGCGCGCCCATTGCCTCGCAGCAGGCAAGATAGCTCCGTTGCAGCCCCGCCGCCGACATGAGGTGCTCGCCGGTCTGACATGGTACGCCACGGCGCATGATTTCCACGATCGACTGCCATTCAGGACCTGTGGGGGTGAAGGAACAATGCCCTGCTTCGGTGGCAAGCACGCTGAAATGCCCAAATTCGTCGCGCTGGAGAACCGCGACGCCCAGCCCGCTGCCAATGCCGATAATGGCATATGTGCCCGGCTTGGTGGCGGGTGAAATCGCGCCCAGGTCGATAGTCTCGATCCGCGCGCTGCTTTTCGCGGAACTCAACGACCATGCGATCGCGGCGAAATCGTTCAGGATGAGCGGTTCGCATTGGAGCATCGCACGCAGCCCGCTGCGGGACACATACCAGCGACTGTTGGTCACCGAAATGGTGTCGCCACGCGGCGCGCCGGAGATTGCGAGGGCGAACCGGCGTGGCAGGGCGGCGAGCCCGGCCTCCTTGGTAAAGGTGCTCAATGCGCCCGAAATCGTGGACTGCGTTTCGCCGGGATAGGCGCGGACGGTGTCCCGGCGCAACGCTCCGGTCTCGTTGGTAAGTCCAAGTCGGATGGTCTGACGCCCGACATCGCCAACCACGGCGGTCAGGTTTTCACGCGCGTTGCGATCGAGTGGGCGAGACCGAGCTATCTCTGTCTGATTCATCGGCCTGCAGTAACGGAAAATGCTTTCTCCATCCCTAACCGTCAAAACCCGCTCGTTGATTTCAGCGGCTGAAGGCACCCACCAGTTCGACATGAGTCGACCAGCGGAATTGTCCGACCGGTCGTATCCAGTCCAGGCGCCAGCCGCTTTCCACGAGTGTCCGGGCGTCACGCGCGAAAGTCGCCGGGTTGCAGGACACATAGGCAATTCTTCCGATATCCGCCCTCGCAAGGGCAGGCATCTGCTCCTTCGCCCCCGCGCGGGGTGGATCGAGGACAACCGCACCAAACCGGTTG
>DATMIP010000140.1:0-11717 GCA_035554515.1 Sphingomonas sp.
CGAAAAGGCGCGCAGGCCAATCATTGCGCGGCGACCGCGAATATCCGCCCGGGCGGCAAGGCGCACCGTTTCCGCATGCCCGGCGACCGCCCGGCCGAGCTTGAGCCGCGTGATTTCGAGCGCGCCGATATGGATGTCAAATCCCGGAAGGATCGGCGAGCCCGGCTTGCCGTTCAGCTTCGGCAAGCGATCGAGCATCACGAGGGGAGCTGAAACATGATCGATGTCGAGCACGTTGCGCGCCCAAGCAAGCGGATGCCAATCCAGCTTGATTTCAGGGGCCTCGAAAAACTGGCCGTGCAGGTCATAGAGCCGGACATCGCGCAACGTCGCGCGATTCCAGATCGAACCCTCGATCCTTCCTATCCTGATGCGCAGCCCACTCGAGGGACGCATCTTTCCTATCCTGTCGGCGATCAGTCGATGACCGGGCTGGGTGTCGATGCTCCAGAGCGAGATCAGGATCAAAGCGACCAGGCTGGCAAGGCCGATCGCGATGGCGCGCAATACGCGCCAGCGCCGCCGGGGTGCCTTTGCATCGACCGGTTCGGCCGCCTCGTCGACCATCAGAATGCCTGACCCAGCGAGACATAGACGGCGACACGCGATTCACCCGGACGGCGATTGAGCGGGGTGCCGACATCGACGCGGATCGGCCCGAAGCTCGAATAATAACGCACGCCCACGCCGGTGCCGTAGCGCATGCCACTGAACTTGGGCAGGCTGCCTTCGTAGAGATTGCCGGCATCCAGAAACGGCACGAGCCCGAAACTGCCGAAGCGGATCCGCGCCTCGGCCGAGAATTCGGTAAGCGCCTTGCCGCCCACCGGGTCACCATTGGGGTCGACCGGGCCGATCCGCTGATAGCCATAGCCGCGCACCGATCCGCCGCCGCCGGCATAGAAACGCCGTGACGGCGCGATGCTGTCGCGCGACACGCCGCCGATCGAGCCGAAGCGAACGCGTCCGGCGAAAACGAAACGGCTGCCGAACGGCTGGTACCCACTCGCATCGATCTGCAGTTTCACATAGGAATGCGTGCCCGATTGGAGGGACAATTCGGGCGACAGGTGGCCTGATAAGCGGAAACCCCGGGTGGGGTTCAGCAGGTCGTCCGACCCGTCATACCCCAGGCTGGTCGGCGCCGCGGCGACGAGGAAGGTGCGGCGCCGCGAGGCGCCGGTGGCAATGATATTGTCGCGCTCGTCGGAGGCGACGAACTCGGCGCCCAATGACCAGGTCCAGGTCTTCTGCCAGATGATGTTGGTCTGCCGCTCGATGCTCGCACCGACGGTGAAGGTCTTGGCGTCATAGGCGTCGAAATTGCTGTGCGCCGCAACGACCTGTGCGTTGAGGATGCGGTCGCGCGCGCGGAAATTATTCTGACGCAGCACGGCCCCGACCGATTGCTCGCGCGTGCCGAGCACGCCGCGGAAGGTGACCGAGCCTTCCGGCTTGATCAGGTTGCGATGCGTCCACGAAGCTTCAGCGCGGATGCCCTCGCCGGTGCCGTAGCCAAGCTCGCCGGCGATGGTGCGGGGGGGCGCTCGATCGATCTCGACACGAATGTCGACTATGGCAGGGTCGGCCGTCGGGACCGGCGCGATCGTCACGGCGGATACCAGCCCCGTCGCGATCAGCGCACGGCGGAAATCGTCGATCCGTGCCGCGTCATAAAGCTCGCCCGGATGGAAGCGGGCGATGGTATTGAGATGCGCCCGCGAAAATAAGGGCCGGGCGCCCGCCGGGACGATCTGGCCGAACCTGGCGCGTTCGCCCGGCGCGACCGGCAAAGTCAGCGTCGCCTGATGTGCCTGGTGATCGATCGCGACCTCTGGCTCGTCCACCTTGGCGAACGGATATCCCTGCCGTCCGAGATCGATCTTGAATGCCGTGACGGCGGCCAGCACCGCGTCGGCATCGACCGCGTCGCCTGGCTTGACCGCGAATTGCCTGGCAAGCGCCACCGATTCCTTGCCCGCTACATCCAGACCAGGCAGCGACACCGTGATGAATCGATAGGCGGGCCCGGGCGTAACCGTCATATGAACGACGGTTTCACCGCTTTCGGGCGTGCTGTTCACCGTAGCGACGACCCGTCCGTCATAATGGCCCTGGGCGGCGAGCAGTTGGCGTACCATATCCTCGTCGTCATGGGCACGACGGTTGATTTGCGCCGAGTTGGCGGGTTTTCCCTGGTTGGCGACAAGCGACGACAGTTGATCGAATCGCGTGCGAAATGCCGGGCCCAGCGGCTCGGCGCCCGCGAGCGTCACGCGATAGCGCTGGAGCCGTTCCGCGGCGATACCCTTGACTTCGGCAGGGCCGGCGGAGGGAGCAGCGTCGATCGTGGCGGGATCGGGCCAGTCGACGCCCAGGTCCGGCAGCGGCGCAAGGTCGCCCGCCTGATCCGGCGCGGCAGTCGGAAGCGCCGGCGGCGTCAGAGGGGTGCTCGCCGGCGCACTTTGGGCGTGCGCGGCGGACCATGAAGACATGAGCGCGGCCGCGAGCAATATCCGCGCGGCTTGGCGCGGCGAGACCCGAACCATGTATGTGTCCTAAAGCGTGAACGCCCAAGCCGCCAGCGCCCTTCGTCTCATTTTGTTTCACACCTGTCGCGATGGCTGGCGGAAAGCGCCTCGAACTGGCAGGAATGCCACATGGCCAGGGAACATCAGAGCGCCGCGGGCGGGTTTTTCATGGCAATCGCGATTTTCGCGGGCGCGATCGTCGGCGCCGCATGCGGTCAGCCCTCGATCGGCGTCGTCGTAGGCACGGCAACCGGCGTGGTCTTCGCCATTTTGCTCTGGCTGCGCGACCGCCGTCGCGTTGGCCACTGACGACCGCGCCGGCGCGGTCGTGACGGAACGTGGTCGCCCGGATCACGTTCAGGCCGCATGTCTCAATTCAGATTGCGTCACGTCGACGATAGGATACCCGGCATCACCCGAAAACGCTCAGGCCACGGCTGGGCCTATTTCGACCCATCAGGCAAGCGGATCACCGACCGCGGGGAGATCGACCGGCTGAATGCGATCGCCCTGCCTCCCGCCTATATCGACGCATGGTTCTGCCCCTGGCCCAACGGTCACATCCAGGCGACCGGCGTCGACGCGCGCGGGCGCAAACAATATCGTTACCACGCCGATTTCCGCGCCGCGCGGGAGACCGACAAATATGAACGCTGCGCCGATTTCGGCCGCGTACTGCCGAAACTTCGCGCCCGGGTCGAAGCCGATCTGGCAGGTCGCAGGCTGGCACGCGACACGGTGCTGGCGGCGGTCGTCCGGTTGCTCGATCTGGGCCATATCCGCGTCGGCACCGAAGCCTATGCCAAGGAGAATAAGAGCTTTGGTGCAACGACTTTACGCAACCGTCATGCGCGGATCACCGGCGGCAAGCTCAGGCTCGAATATGTCGGAAAATCGGGCAAGAAGCAGCGATTGACGATCGAGGATCGGCGGCTAGCGACCATTGTTCGGCGGACGCAGGACCTGCCTGGCCAGCACCTGTTCGAATATCTCGACGGGCATGGCCGGCCGCAGCCGGTGGGATCAGCCGACGTCAACGACTATATGCGCAGCGCGACGGGCGGCGATTTCACCGCAAAGCATTTCCGAACCTGGGGGGCGAGCCTGCTCGCCTTCGAACATATAATCGCAGCCGCGAGGGACGGAAAGCCGGGCCTTAAACCGATGCTCGAGACCGTCGCGGCTGCGCTTGGCAATACGCCCGCGATCAGCCGCAAATCCTATGTCCACCCCGCGTTGATCGCGCTGTGCCGCGACGGCGACGCGTCCGAATTGTGCGCGCTGAGGCTACCGCGCGCGACCCGGTGGCTCAACAGCCACGAACGCGCCCTGATAGGCTTCCTCGACGAACTTGCCGCCGGGGGTAAAAAACAGGCTAAGGCCGCCTGACCATGTCCAACCTTGCCAAAGCACCGGCCGCAGAGCCGCTCCGTGTCTCCGGCAGCTCGCTTCAGATGCTGTGGAATGAAAGCCTGGCCTGGATCCTGAGCCATTACCTCCAGATCACAATCGCGCTTGGCGCGGGCGCGGTGATCGTGGTCCTTCTGTATGGCGTGCGCCTGTTGGGCCAGGGCCTGTGTCGGCGGCGGCCCTCGGTCACGCACTGGCCGCAGACGATCGGCCGCGTATTCGCGGTGACGCGGCTGTGGTTCATCATCCTGTTCGCCGCGCGGCTCGTCGATGGCTATGCCGATCCACCGCCGCTGGTGGCCCAGACGATCCTCGTCATGTTCACGATCGCGGCAGCGCTCCAGGGTGCCTTGTGGGTGCGCGAACTGATTCTGGGCGTGGTCGAGCATCGCGCGGGCGGCGATCAGCCGGGAGCGATCGGATCGGCGGTCGGCATCATCCGCCTGCTCGTGACGATCACCTTGTTCGCGATCGCCACGGTGCTCATCCTCGACAATCTCGGTGTCAACGTCACCGGGCTGATCGCGGGCCTCGGGATCGGCGGCATCGCGATCGGACTCGCCGCCAAGGGAATATTCGACGATCTTTTCTCGGCGCTATCGATCATCTTCGACCGCCCGTTTCAGCGCGGTGATTCGATCAAGTTCGACAATACCAGCGGCACGGTCGAAACGATCGGACTCAAGAGCACCCGCATTCGCGCGGTGACCGGGGAGGAGGTGGTGATCTCGAACACCAACCTCCTGAGCAAGGAGCTGCATAATATGGCGCGGCTCGATCGCCGCCGCGTCGAATTCACGCTCCATCTCGCCTACCACACACCGGCAGCGGTGCTGCGCCGTATCCAGGGCATGATCCGCGACGTAGTCGAAGCCCAGGAGAAGTGCCGGCTGATCCGCTGCGGCATTTCCGAATTGGCCCTGCCGGTGATCGAGGTGCAGGTTCAGTTCGATGTCCAGTCGCGCAACTGGGATCGCGTTTTCCAGGCACGGCACGAAGTGGCGATCGCCTTGCTCGCGGCATTTGCCGACGCCGGGATCGAACTGGCCGGGCCCGACGGGAAGTCGATCACGCCGCCGGTCGTCCTACCGCCCCCGGGCGCTGTGGGAGCCCCTGAACACGCCGCTGAGGGCTGAATTCCGATTTCGATCGGACGGTCAGCCCCACAATGCGGGCTGGGGGGGCTCCAGCCAGCCATAAGCGGCCCGCATCGCGAAAGCTCGATCGTCGGCCAGCAGCAACGCGCCGTCGAGATCGACCCACGCCGCCTGGCTGCCCAGCAGGAAGGCGGGGGCGATGCCCAGCGATGTGGCCAGCATGCATCCCACCATCACCTCCAGGCCCATCGCCTTCGCCTCCGCGGCAAGCGCGAGTGCCTCGGTCAGGCCGCCGCATTTATCGAGCTTTATGTTGATCGCCTCATAGCGCCCGGCGCAGCGCGCGAGATCGGTACGGTCCTGGCAGCTCTCGTCGGCCGCGAACGGGACCGGGCTGGTCAGTCCTTCGAGCAGACCATCCTCGCCGGCACGCACCGGCTGCTCGATCAGCGCGACAGCGTATTGCGAAAGGATGGCCGCCTCCTTTTCGATATCCCGTCCGGTCCAGGCTTCGTTGGCATCGACGATCAGCCGGGCGCCGGGCGCGCCGCGACGAACGGCGGCGACGCGCGCTTCGTCGCCTTCGCCCGCAAGCTTGAGCTTCAGCAATGGCCGATCGGCCAGGGCGCGTGCGTCGCTCTCCATCCGGGCCGGATCGGCCAGCGAAATCGTGTAGGCCGTTACCAGTGGCTTAGGTTCGGCAAGGCCCGCCAGTTTCCAGACCGGCCTGCCTGCGCGCTTGGCCTCAAGGTCCCATAATGCGCAATCGAGCGCATTCCGCGCCGCGCCGCGCGGCAGGCGGCTTGGCAATTCTCCGCGGGTGAGGCCCGCGGATATTGCGTCGGCCTGGCTCGCCACCTGGGCGAGGGCTGTTTCCGCGCTCTCGCCATGATAGTAAATCGGGGTGCCTTCGCCGCGGCCAACATGATGGCCGTCGTGAATCTCCGCGACCACGACATCGACGTGGGTCTTGGCGCCGCGCGAAATGGTGAAGGCGCCCGCCACGGGCCACCGTTCGATCTTTGCCGTAAGTTTCATAACGAAGCGTGACGTATCCGCTTCGTCACGTCAGCGAAAGCTGGGGTCTCTGAGGGGGCTTGCGCGACCTCCCGCGATGCCCGCTTTCGCTGGCATGACGGATAAGGATCAGGGCCTAGCCGGCACGCTTGTCCGCGTCGGCGATGAATTCTTCCAGTACCGGGGCGATCTCATTGCGCCAGCGGCGCCCGTTGAAAATGCCATAATGTCCAACCGATTTGGCGAGCAGATAATGTTTCAGCTCCTCCGGCAGGCTGGCGGCGATTTTCAGCGCCGCCCGGGTCTGGCCGACGCCTGATATGTCGTCCTTTTCGCCCTCGATCGCGAGGATCGCGATGTCCGTGATCGCGGCCGGATCGACCTTTTTCCCGCGATGCATCATTTCGCCGCGCGGCAGAAGGTGACGCTGGAATACGACGTCGATCGTCTCGAGATAAAATTCGGCGGTCATATCGCACACCGAGCGATATTCGTCGTAGAAGGCCTTGGTCGCCTCGGCGCTTTCCTGATCCCCGTCGACCAGATGGCGGAACATCTGCCAGTGGCTGACCAGATGATTGCCCCAGTTCATCGCCATGAAGCCCGTGAGCTGCAGGAATCCGGGATAAACCTTCCGCCCGTTGCCCGGATAATAGAATGGCACGGTTGCGATGACATTCTGTTCGAACCAGCTATGAGGCCGCTGGGTCGCGGTGGTGTTCACCGGCGTGGGCGCCTCACGCGTGTCGATCGGCCCGCCCATCATGCTGAGCGAACGCGGCCGCGCCGGATTTTTGTCGGCCGACATGATGCACGCGGCAGCAAAGGCCGGCACCGCCGGTTGGCACACCGCCAACACATGCGCGCCGGGCCCGACATGCTCCAGCCAGCCGATCACATAATCGATATAGTCATCGAGATCGAACCTTCCCTCGGACAGGGGCACCAGCCGTGCATCGCGCCAGTCCGTGATCCAAATATCGTTGCCGGGCAGCAGCCGCTCGACCGTACCGCGGAGCAAGGTCGCGTAATGGCCGGACATCGGGGCGACGATCAGTAATTTGGGCTGGCCCTGCGGCGCATCGGGACGCGTGAAGTGAATGAGCTGGCCGAAAGGCTTGCGCGCCTCGATCACTTCCTCGACCAGCACTTCCTTGCCGTCGATAATCGTGAAGGGCAGGCCGAATTCAGGCTTACCATGCGGCGCGGATGCGTGGGCGAAGACATCGAGCCCGGACGCCATCATCGAGCCGAGTTGGGTTCGAGCAAACGGATTCGCCGGATGCGCCATCCATTCGGAACCCATTTCGGCCATTGCGGATGCGCCCGCAAGCAAGCTCCGCTGCATTTCATACGCTTCGTAAAGCACGCACACGCCTCCCCGGATCAAACTAGATGGGCGTAATGACGCCGCAATGCAACAACGACCGAGGACCCCATTTGGTTGTCGGGTGTTTCGGCGCTTGCTGGAGCGCCGCGCGACGCACTAATAGAATGGCATGGCCGAAAAACCAGACTCCAGGGGGCGCCGCCGGATTGGCGATCTGCGCCTGATCTGGGGGCTGGCACTGCAATATCCCGGCCGAATCGCCTGTGCGGTGGGTGCGCTGGTGATTGCATCCTCGGCAACGCTTGCCATTCCTTATGGCTTCAAGCGCGTAATCGATCGCGGCTTCATCGCCGGCGGCGGTTCGGCCGCGAGCGTCAACGCGTCGTTCCGCTATCTGCTGATGATCGTCGCGGTGCTCGCGGTGGCGACCGCGTTGCGCTTCTACTTCGTGTCATGGCTGGGCGAGCGCGTCGTTGCCGATTTGCGCCGCCGCGTGCACGCCAATCTGCTGAGGCTGGCGCCACGCTTCTTCGAGGAAAATCGTCCATCCGAGATCGCCTCGCGGCTAACCTCGGACACCGCGATCATCGAGCAGATCGTCGGATCGACCGTGTCGATCGCGCTCCGCAACGCCTTCACGGGCCTTGGGGGCATGGCCTACCTCTTCATCCTTTCGCCAAAACTGGCGGCGTCGCTGCTTCTGGGCATCCCGCTGATCATGGGGCCGATCCTTATTTTCGGGCGCCGCGTCCGCGGCTTCAGTCGTTCGTCGCAGGACAAGATCGCCGAGGTCGGATCGATGGTGTCCGAAACGCTCGGAGCGATGAAGATCGTCCAGGCATTCGGGCAGGAAATCCGCGAAGGAGACCGGTTCGGCGTCGCCGTGGAAAACGCCTTTGCCGCCGGTCGCCGCCGCTTCACCGTGCGCGCGATCATGACCGCGATCGTGATCGGGCTGATCTTCGGATCGGTCACGATGGTGCTGTGGCAGGGAGCGACCGACGTCGCCACCGGCCGCATGAGCGGGGGATCGATCGCGGCGTTCGTCCTGACCGGCGGCCTGGTTGCGGGGGCGTTCGGGGCTCTTACCGAGGTGTATGGCGATCTGCTGCGCGGAGCGGGCGCCGCTGGACGGCTGGGCGAATTGCTCGCCGAAACCCCCGAGATCGCGGCTCCCGCCAAGCCCCAGGCATTGCCGGTTCCGCCGCGCGGCAGCCTCGCCTTCGACCATGTCGAGTTCCGCTATCCGACCCGTCCGGAGATCGCCGCGCTGCACGATTTCAGCCTGACCGTATCGCCCGGAGAGCGGGTGGCGGTGGTCGGTCCATCGGGTGCCGGCAAGTCGACCTTGTTCCAGCTCGCGCAGCGTTTCTACGACCCTGCATCGGGTACGGTGCGGATGGACGGGATCGCGCTGACCCATGCGGACCCCGCGGCGGTGCGCGCGCGGATCGCGGTAGTGCCGCAGGAAACCGTCATCTTCGCCGCCTCGGCGCGCGACAATCTGCGCTACGGCCGCTGGGATGCGGACGATGCCGCCTTGTGGGCTGCGGCCGAGGCGGCCAACGCCGCCAAATTCCTCCAGGAGCTGCCGGAGGGTCTCGACACATTCCTCGGCGAAGCCGGCGCCCGCCTGTCGGGCGGCCAGCGCCAGCGCATCGCCATCGCCCGTGCCTTGCTTCGCGACGCGCCGCTGCTGCTGCTCGACGAGGCGACTTCGGCGCTCGACGCCGAGAGCGAGCGGCTCGTGCAGAATGCGCTCGAGCGGCTGATGAAAAAGCGCACGACGATCGTCATCGCTCATCGTCTGGCGACGGTACGCGCGGCGGACCGCATCATCGTGATGGACGGCGGGCGCATCGTCGAACAGGGTCGCCACGACGAGCTCGTCAGCCGCTCCGGTCTCTATGCGCGGCTGGCGCAGCTCCAATTCGAGGGCGAGGCAGCCTGACCCGCTTCGCTGAGAACAGGGATTTTTGCGTTTTTCAGCCGATGACAGGCGCGTTTTCGCGTGATGACAGGTGTCAATCAGGACAGTTCGCCGGGATGGAACCAACGCGCCGCATCGGAATTTTCGACCGCATGAAAACGTTATGCCTCCGTCACGGCCTTGCCCTGATCGCGTTGCTTGGCACGTCGGGTGCCGCTCTCGCCCAGCCCGCGCCCAGCGCCACGACCACGACCAAGGTCACCCAGACCAAGGTCGAAACGCCTGGCCAGACGACCACGACCACCACCGCGACGACGAAGGAAAAGATCGTCGAAACCGGCAAGGCGGCGGGCGACATCGCGACGCAGCCGGTGCGCGATCTCGGCGCGCAGAAGATCGAGATACCGGCTCCGGTCCAGCAGGCGGCCGACGCCCCTTATTCGCTGAGCGGCCTGCGCACCTGCGCGCAGCTCAATCGGGCGATCTTCGATCTCAATGACGTGCTCGGCTCGGATTATGCGGACGCCGCCGTCGTGCGCGAGAACAAGGCCGGCAAGCTCGCCGCCGCCGGTGGCAAGACGATCGTCAACGCCATCATCCCGTTCCGCGGGCTCGTGCGTGAGGTAACCGGTGCGGCTCCCGCCGAGCGCCGGCTCGATGCGGCGATCCAGGCAGCCTATGCCCGGCGTGGTTTCCTCCGGGGCGTCGCGACCGCACGGAAATGCCGCCTGCATTGAGAAAGATCCTCGGTCGGAAAATGCCAACGCTCCGCGGCATTGTACTGACTATCGGGTTTTTTCACTAAAGCTTGGGATGATCGACGCATATTTTTCGTATCGGAAGCGTAATTGCGAAGGAAAAGCGGTTTGGCACGGCTCCTGCAACCACCGTTCATGACCGGCCACGCGCCGGCCATCAACGTCAGTGAGGAACCAGCCATGAACGCATTCGCCACCACCCTATTCGCCGCAACGCTCAGTGTCGTTGCCGTCCCCGCGCTTGCCGGCCCGCCGCGCGGCGCGAACGAGATCAAGGTGACCTACAATGCCAAATCGAACAAATATTGCATTTCGCAACTGATAACCGGGTCGCGTGTGCCGCGCTCGGAATGCCGCTCCAAGGCCGACTGGTCGAAGGAAGGCCTGCTCATCGGCGAGCCGGCGGTGAAGCTTGCCCAGAAGCAATGACGACGATGCCCGCGGCTACTTACAGGGCCGCGGGCTCCGCCTTTCGCAAGATCACTTCGACAACATGTGCGGATCCGGACAAATGGAGCGATCGATACGTGCATTGTCCGATCCCGGTCAGCATCGCGCGTCTGAGTGTGAGTTTGATCAAGCCCGAAGATTTTTATCGGATGAGCGCCCCGGACTGAAGTCAGCCTGAGGCGCTCATCTGCGAGTCAGCGCCGATAATCGTCGCGGTCCCGACGGTCCCAATCATGGCCATTGTCGTGGCCGTTGCCATAGCCGTTGTGGCGCTCATGGCGGCGTTCATTCCTGTAACGATCGCCACCGCGATAATAGCCGCGCTCATAGCCATAGCCGCCGGAGTAATAAGGCTGCTGGTAGCCATAGCCATAATAAGGCTGGGCTGTGTAATAGCCGGTCGGCCCGGCATCATATCCATAGCTTTCATACCGGTCGCGATGATTGTCCGAGGCGATGGCGGCGCCGACGCCAAGCCCGATGATACCGGCGATGATTGCCGTCGCGGTCCGGTCACCCGCATGTGCAGGTGCGGTCACGGCGAGGCTGCTGCCGGCCAGAAAAGCTGAGGCGATAACGCCCTTGAATACCGCACCCATGGTCATTCTCCTGTCATGCCCTTCTCTTGGGCAAAGTCGTCAATAGACGATTCGGGATGAATGACTTGAAAATGACAATGGCAGCATGCGTTAATCCAGGACGTATTCTTGTTAATGCTTCAGACATGTAAAAACGGTTGGGAAATCGGCGGTGCCTTCGCGTGATGGCCTTCGCCAGCTCAGGGCGTGGGCGTTGTTGAAGGCAACGGCAATTTGATACCGAGCAGCGCCAGTTTGCCGCCGTCCACGCCAAAATAGTGCGGCACCCCGGCCCCGATCATGAGGACGTCGCCCGCCTTGATCGGCTGCGTGGTGGCGCCCTCGATCCGGCTGCCTTCGGTAAGATGGGGATTTGTGACATGCGCATCCACGATCACGCCGCCCGATATGAGCGTGCCCGAGCCGGCGATGACGATGACATATTCGGCGTCGGTCGGATGGCTCGCCGGCTTGCCCGGCGCCGTCCAATATTCGATCGCCGCGATCGATGCGCCGGCCCGAACGAGCGGCTTCCACGCAATAATCTGCCCCGGCTTCATCTCGCTGCCCATCCGCTCGACCAGCGCCTGAACTTCGGCCGACGTAGCCACGGCAG
>DATMIP010000141.1:0-4114 GCA_035554515.1 Sphingomonas sp.
CGCTTGTCGTGCCAGATCGAATTTTCGGCGGCGCTCGACGGAATGAGGGTGAAGATCGCCGCCGAGGATTGAGCTAAGGTCTCGTCGCCCCGGCGGAGGCCGGGGCCGCTGGAGGATTTCCCGACCTTGTGGCCAAAAGCAGCGGCGCCGCCCCGCCGGGGCGGCGTCAGCTTGCTTGCGTCACCACCGCGTACAGCGCGATTGCGGCGGCGTTGGAGACGTTGAGGCTTTCCACGCGCGGGCTGATCGGCAGCCGGGCCAGTTCGTCGCAATGCGCCTCGGTATTCTGCCGCATGCCTTCGCCCTCGGCGCCGAGCACGAGCGCGACCCGCGCGCCGCCGATCGCCTCGCCCAGCGTCCGTGGGCCGTTTCCGGTAAGCCCGATCCGCCAGAAACCCGCTTCGCCAATCTCGTCCAGCGCGCGGGCGAGGTTGACCACCCGCACCCATGGTACGATCTCCAGCGCGCCCGAGGCCGATCGCGCCAGCGCGCCGGATTCGGGCGGCGCGTGTCGATCCTGCGTGATCAGCCCGAGCGCGTCGAATGCCGCTGCCGAACGCAGCACCGCGCCCACATTATGCGGATCGGTCACCTGATCGAGCACCAGCAGCGGCCGTTGATTTCCCTCGCCTTGTTCCAGCAGGTCCCCAAGCCAGATGTCGGGCAGCGGATCGACCTCGATCACGACGCCCTGGTGTGGCGCGTCCTGCGGCACCAGCCGGCCGAGATCGGCGACCTCGGCATAGGTTACGGGCAGATCGGTGGGAAATCCGCCAAATGCCGCAAGCGCCTCACGCGTGCCCCACACTTTCCGGATGGTGCGCTCCGGATTGGCGAGCGCCGCCGTGACGGCGTGGCGGCCCCAGAAACGGGGGCGGTTCGATGGAGCCTGGGATGGACGATGGCCTCTGCGCATGCGCGCTTCCTAATGCGATCCGGGTGCCGCGTCCGCTTCAAAATGCCGTTGCTGGGCAGGCGCGTTTACCGCCAGGTTCAGGCCATCGGATTGCGTGGGGAATATTTCCTTAAGACAAAGATATTAGGCGTGCCTTTCCGCCGGGCGGACGAAATGTTGCATTTGGGCGACGAGTCGATAGGGTCAGCGGAGGGGGGATGGCAATGTCGAGGCACGAAAAGATCGCGGTTGCGAGGCGGGGAATATTGGCTCGCCTGATCCTTAAGCTAAAGCCTTCGTCCCGGCCTCCGCAGGTCGGCGAGGAGGAGTGCACCTGTGGCCGCTGTGGCCCCTGTCGCCTCATGACCGGTTGCTACTAGACCACCGGCAATCCGCCGCTCGTCTGCCCAGGCGGCGGCGTGAAGGTCGAAATGTCCCGGATCGCGCTGATATGCGGCCGCATAGCCTTTTGGAAAATAACGCGTCTTCCGATGAGATGGTGGACAGGGCTGGATTCGAACCAGCGTACGCTTGCACGGGCAGATTTACAGTCTGCTGCCTTTAACCACTCGGCCACCTGTCCTTGAGGCCCCGCCGGGGAGGCGCGTCTTTGGCGAACCGGGTGCTGCCTGTCAACGTGGGCGGAGGCGGCGGGCCAGATTGTGTGGAGCTTCCGGCCGCAAAGCGGGTAAAGGAAGCTTGGGCGTCTCGCCCGCTGAGGAAACAATCATGGCCAAGAGCCAGAAGAAATCCAACAAGGAAGTTCGCAAACCCAAGGCGGAAAAGGTCAAGACCAACGCCTCGCAGCCGTCGGCCAAGGGCCCGGTCGGCCTGGTCAACCTGAAGGATTGAATGCACGCATGGCGCTGCCGACTGACGCCCCGCGCCGCCCGTGCATAATCGCCGCCAATGACATCTCCCGAGACGCACGCCGGCCTGCCGATCCTTGGTTTCGCCGACACGGCGGCGTTCGAGGTCTGGCTGGCTGCGCAGCCAGCCGGCGCGCCGGGCCTGTGGTTGAAGCTCGCCAAGCAGGGATCGGGCATTGCCAGTCTGTCCAAGGCCGAGGCGATCGATGCGGCCTTGTGCCACGGCTGGATCGACGGCCAGCTCCAGCCTTATGACGATGCCTGCTGGCTGATCCGCTTCACCCCGCGCAAGCGCGCGAGCAAATGGTCCGAGAAGAACCGCACGCGCGCGCTGGAACTGATTGCTGAGGGGCGAATGAAGCCGTCCGGGCAGGAGGAGGTCGCGGCGGCGCAGGCGGATGGCCGCTGGCAGGCGGCTTATGCGCCGGCGAGCACGATCGCCGTGCCGGCCGATCTGCAGGCGGTGCTCGATGCCAATCCCTCCGCCGCGGCGTTTTTCGCGACGCTGAAGGGCGCGAACCGGTACGCGATCCTCTACCGCATCGGCGCGGTGAAGAAGCCCGAGACGCGCGCGCGCAAGATCGCGCAATTCGTCGAAATGCTGGCGCGCGGCGAGACGCTCCACTGAGCCTCGCCGGAGGCGTGTCCAGATTGTCCGAAGTAGGCATCCCATCATGCTTCAAGACACAATGGGATGCCCGCACCCGCCATTGCAGCGCGGGCGCCCAAAGTAAACCTGTGCGACCGGACCCGCTCGGGTAATCCGGAGCGGCGCCCCGCTCAATCGGCCAGAATTGCCAGGGCGGAGATCTGGCGATCGTTGAAACCGCGAACCGCCAGCGTCTCGGCCAGCGATGGGCTGACTTCATGCGTCACGCGCACTTCGTCCACGAACCTACGGATCGCCCGGACGCCATCGTCTTCGGGCACGGCACAGCCGGTCTGCCGGAACCAGCTGAACAGGTGGCCGAACGCGCTCGATTGAGCCGCGCGGGGCGCGGGCATCTCGTTCGCGTCGCGAAGCGCGGTTGCCACGTCGCGCCATTCGGACGGACTGAGTTGGGGTTGCGGACCTGGTAACACGGCTGCGGGCCTTCTTCTGGCTGGTGGGTTGTCGTTGTGCTGTGCATCTAACCAGGCAGCGTAGGTTCATCGTGAGAAGCAGCGTGATAGGAGCGTGAAAAGAGCAATTGTCGGCGGACCGGCACGAATCAGGGCCAACTTTGCGAACCGGCGGGGCGTAGCCGGGCGGCGCCGAGACGCGCGTCAAAAGGGCGATTCTCCCGTCGACCGCGCGAATTAACTATTATGTCCCTTTACCTTTATGTCCCTTTACCTTTACGATCGGGCGCTATTGGTGAAAGCCGGAGGCATGCGGCCGCGGATCATACTCCCGCCGTCATCGCGAAGCGCGCAGCCGGTTCGAAAGGTCGGATTCCAGCCACTAGCATTTGGTGAACTTGCCCCTGTGGGGGCCGGTCGCGACGCGGCATTTGCCGTCCTTGCCCTTGATCACCTTGTGGGAGGCGGCTGGCGGGCATTTCACGAACTTGCCCTTCGCATCCTTGCAAGGCGAAGCGATCGTGGGTGAGGCGACGAGCGCCAGAGCGGCGGCGGCGAGTCCGATGCGCAACATAAGCGATGTCTTTCGACTCGGGTCCATGATTATCCGCTCATTTGCGCCGCACCGCCAGCGCCATCCGCACTTGCCGCGACCAGCGCGGCGGCCCACAGCATCGCTCGCAATGAAGGATGGCAGATGGCGGCGGACGACGAAGACTATGTCTATGACGAGGCCAGCGGCGAGTGGGTGCCCGGGAGTGGTGCGGCTGCGGCGGCCGACGACGATGCGGTGGTGGTGCGCGACGCGGTCGGCAACATCCTCGCCGACGGCGATCAGGTGACGCTGATCAAGGATCTGACCGTGAAGGGCGCGGGCCAGACGCTCAAGCGCGGTACGCTGATCAAATCGATCCGCCTGACCGGCGATGCGCAGGAAATCGACTGCCGCTACGAAGGCATCAAGGGCCTGGTCCTGCGCGCGGAGTTCGTGAAGAAAAGATAGAAGGCGGCCGATCGGCGCAATCATAAGATACAGGGACATAATACTTAATTGCCGTCCCACGCACGCCACGACGTCCATCCTCGCCTTCCATCGGGCGAATATTCCGTCTGATCGGCATTTCGTCGGCAAGAAATCGGTTCCTGCTCCTCGCGGTCGGGTCACATCCAGGGCAATTCCAGGCTGTCTGGCGGCCGTCGCATCGCCAGACCGTTCATCGCGCACAGCAAAGGAATTTCCCGATGGTTCGCAAAACAGGCCTTGCCGCGATTGCCCTGGCGCTTGCCG
>DATMIP010000142.1:0-9617 GCA_035554515.1 Sphingomonas sp.
GACGGCTGTAATAACGGCCATGACGCGTGCGATAGTGATGGCGGTGCCCGTGGTCGAGCGCGTTGAGGGTCGCACCGCCAGCTGCGCCAACCAGCGCACCGGTCCCAACCGACAGGCCGGGGATCAACGCTCCCGCGACCACCCCGGCCGCAGCGCCGATGCCGGCGCCACGCAGAATATGCCCAGCGCTCTGGGCGGAGGCCGGAGCGGCAAAGGCCAGCGACGCGGCTCCCGTCAGGATAAGAAAATTCTTCATGATAAATCCCCTTGGACTGACCGACGGAGCAGGATTGCGCCGCCGGTCTTATTGCTCGGAGCCTCTCAGCGATAATAATCGCTGTGGTGATGATGGCGGTGGGCGTGGCGCCAACGGCGGCGCTGTTCCTCGCGCCAGCGGCGTTCGCGGCGTTGCTCCGCACGCCAGTCATGGCGCCCGTAATTCGCATGGCCATATGAATAGCCGTCACGACCATGATCGTCATTATAACGGCCATTGTCATAAGACGCCTGATAAGCTGGAGGGCCGCCGTCATAATATTGCGCCTGCGCGGTCGCAGGGATGGCAGCCCCAACCAGAGCGGCAGCGCCAAACAATGCATGACTGATACGCATCTCTACTCTCCTTCTTGTCGAGTCTGCTCGACCGCCAGAAGAATTAGGCGCTCCTACCTTGGGCCGACCTGAACATCATCGGCAGCAATCGTTCATCGCCGGATCAGGGCGCGCGACGCCGGCATGATTTCGGCAGCTCGATTTCAGCTGCGACCGGATGCCCTTTTGTCGCGCCAGTTCCACCAGATGACCGCGCCGGCAATCACGATCATCGCGCCATAGGCCGGCAGGCCAAGATAGTCGGGCAGATAGAAATGGAGCTGCCCGCACAGATAGCCGATCAGCAACAGCATCAGCCCGCCTACCACGCCGCCGCGTACGATCGGCGGCGGATCGAGCCGCTCCATGAGCTTGAGCAGCGCGACCCCGCCGAGGCTGAACGCGGGAAACACGTCTGTCATGCCCGTGGGTGTCATTTCCCGATCATATCCGATCGCCGCAACAGGTACGAGCAGCCATTTCAGGACTTGCCTGGCCGATATTGGTCCTGCCCGAGCGCCCGCAGCCGCGCTCGCAATCCGATATAAGCGCGATCGGTCGTCTCGCGTGCCGCCTCGAGGTCGGCGGAGACCGCCCCCCGGGCCGCCCGGTCATATGCCGCGCGGATCAGCCTGACCGCCGTATATTCGGTCTCGAGCCGGCGCAGCGTCTGGTCCGCATTGGCGCCGCGCGTGATCGCGCCCGTGTCGATGGCCCGGCTCACCAGCTCGAAATCGGCGGCAACACCGCTTTCGCTCACCTGCGCCGCGACGCCGCTGCGCAGGCCGGTAATACCGCAACCTCCCATCGTCATCAGCGCGCCGAGCGCGCCGGCGATCGCCAATGCGGTGCCGGTGATTGTCGTCGTCGGCGACCCGATCGGGCGGGCGATGCTGCGGCCGAGCGTCATGCTGATCATGCCGACCATGGCCATCGCCACCTCGACCATCGTGGCCTGGTCGACGGAAGGGACGATTCCGGCCAGTGCCAGGATTGCAAAGCTCGCTCCCACTATCTGCGTCCAGATGATGCGCGATCGCCACCACGCTTTGGCGTCGGCGCCGGGAATGCCCGGATGCCCAAAGCGCACTATCGCGCTCAATGCGCTCGACGTCAGAAGGATCGCCGCGGACAAATGCGCTTCGTCCAGCCCGGCGGGCAGTGCGATGTTGCACGCGGCAAGCGCGGCGATCGCCAGTCCGCTGAGCTGCACGATGGCGATACGGTTTGTGAACAAGGCAAGCATTGACGGTCTCCATGGATGATGGCCCGCCGAGGCAGGCGCGGATGGCTGGGGTGAAAAAGGGGGTCCGCCGCGACCCGGGACGGTCCCCCGTCGATGGCCCATGCATGGTAGCGCGATCACGATGAAACGTGCGCTCAGGGGGATCAAACGAGGTGGATGATCGTTTCGGCTCGCATGGCCCCGCTCGTGCTCAGTCCTGCGCTCAAACGCATCGTCGACGAAGAGGCCATGATGCTGCGCGGGGAATTCGGGGAAGGCGCGGCTTTGTTCGCCAATGGCCAGTTGTTGGAGGCACAGAGCACCGGGCAACCGGCTGCGGTTTTGTTCTGGTCCACCCTGCTGGAGATCATCTCGCAGGCGCCCGCCACACCCGCACTCTCGCTGCCTACCGATGCGGACCTTGTCCGCAGCGCCAAGCGGTCGATCGCGCGCGCCTTGCTGCCCGGCGACGTGCCGGCGGCCTATGCGCGCGCGCGCGGCCGTCGCAACAGTCGCAAGTTCGCGCTTCGTCACTGAAGCATCGGATCAGGCGTGCAGGCCAGCCGTATAGGCGGCGCCGTGCGGCGCCAACGTCATCGTCAGCACCTGCCCACGCTGGGGCCGATCGAAGGCGTGCGAAATATGCACCCATCCCGATCGCGGCTGGCCGTGGTGATAGGATTCAAGGATGAGCTGGTCGAACGGAAGCCCGCTGTCCGCGATCCATGCGGCGAGCGCGGCATTGCTCGGTCCACCCGGCATTTCGATATCGGCCGCCTCGGCCCGGCGGTGCTGCGACGAATCCTTGGACCCCAGCGCACGATTGAGCGCGCGGCTGCGATAGCCCGAATTGAGGATCAGCGGCACGCCGAAATGGTCACGGATCGGCTCCAGCAGGCGCTCGCACACCGCCCGGGCAGCGGGCAGAAGCGCCTCGGGCATGACGTTCGCGATACCGCGCGCGACGGCGGTATCGCTATGCTCGAATTCGGTGCGGCTGAAATGCCGGCTCAGCATTTCGGTCATGGTCAGGCGGCCATGATTGCGTCGGGGGAAGTCGCGCGCCGCCCCTTTATCCTTGCTACTACCTCCGCCGCTTTTTCCGGGGCGATTTCGATCGCGAGCAACAGCGCGTCGAAATTGCCCTGAACGTTGCGCAATTCGTGGCGCAGCGCCGAAAGCCTGGCATCGCACAGCGCGCGCTCGGCGGCCGAGGATTCCTCGAGCCGCTCGATCCGCGCCTGCAGCTTCTCGACCAGGCCCATCGCGACCGCGTCGGTCTGCTGGCGCCTGCTCTTCCAGTAATCGAGGATCGGGCGCACGCCCGCGCCGATCCCCCCGCCGCCTAGCGCGGCACCCGCCACTGACAGCCACGCGGACAGATCGTTTCCGGGCGCCATGTCAGCTGGTCCGCCGGATGATGATTCCGCTCCAGCGCGCGGTCACGATCGTGCCGACGCTGTCGGTGCATACATAGACCATATCGGTCGCCTCGGATTCGTTGATCGCGAAATTCGTCCAGCCGATAGTGGCGTGGGTATTGTCGGACGCATTGACGAGCGAAAGCTTGCCGCTGGGGTTGTTCTCCAGGGCAAGCGAGCCCTGATAGGGTTCGACCCCGCCCGTTATGATCACGACGATCACGTTGGGCGACCATGGCGAGGCGGTCGGTTCGGCCACGCCCGACGCGCCCGCCACGTTGAGCGGCGTCGGTCCGTGCCAGGCGAGATAGACCGAAAGCGGCGCCGGCGCGGGCGCGTTCGCGGCGGCCGCGACAAGACCGACGCCGCTCATGCCACGCCCATCCCGCTGATCACCCATTCGTCGGTGCCGATCTTGATCAGCGTTGCGAGCCCGCGCTGGGCGAGCGTGCGGTTACCCGTCGTGGCCGAGCCGGCGAGCCGCAAGGTCACGCCACTCGCCTGCGTGATGGTGATGGTACCCGCACTGTTATTGTACAGCGCGATCGTGTCGCCAATCGCCAGCGCGACCGTCGCGTTGGCGGGCACTGTAACGCCGGCACTGGTGCTGATGCCCTGACCGACGTCGCTCGACGCAATCACATATCCACTGCTCTTGTTGGTGAGCGGGACGTTGCGATAGCCGATGCCGCGCGCGGCGCCGCTTCCGTCGATCACGCTCGATCCATTGGCCAGGCCGGTGATCGCGCCGGTTACCGCTCCGCCGCTCTTCAGCAGCGGCCCGGCGGCGCTCGCGGCCCAGGTGGCGAGTTGCGCCATCATCGTGCGGATCGCGTCGTTGATCCCGCCCGCGGGGCAGCCCTCGGCAATGTTGATCCCGGCAATGTCGCTATTGTTCGCGGGCGCGATATCCCAATCGGTTACGGCATTTCTCGGCATGATCGGCCTTTCCAGGATGGGAGGAAGCGCTTGGGCAGGGCGGCGCACCCGCCTGCCGCAGCCTTTACAATTTGATCGGTTTGAACCCGCCCGAGGCCCAGGATGAAAGCCCGGTATTGGCCAGCTGGCCCAGCACCGATCCGAAATTCTGGCTCTGCGTCGTCGTTCCGGTCGTCGTGCCATATTTGCCCGCGAGCGCGTCGAGGTCGCCGGCATAAGCGGACAGGCCGTAATAGGGGATCTGGCTCGCCGTGCTCAGCAGGTTGAGCGCCGGCGCCACGCCTGCATATTGCGCATTGGCAAGCTCGCCCGTCAGCCCCAGCGCCTGGAGCACCTGCGCCGCCTGCTGGCTCTGCTGGGCGTCGCTCGCCTGCGCCGCCGCGAGCCGCGCCGATCGATCATTGTTGAACGCCTGGTCCTTCGCCTGCTGCGCGCCGAGCGCCAGCTGGCCGCTGCTGGCATATTGGCTCCCCAGGCTGTTCGCCGCGGCCAGGGCGCGATGCTGATTGGCATTATGGTCCGCAGCGACTTGTGCATTGGCAGCGTCCATGCGCCCGCGCTCGCCCGACCATACATTGTCCGATTGCGCGCCGATCGCGCCCATGCGGTTCAGTTCGTCATTATAGGCGCCGTAACGCAGCCGGTTCTCGCTGTCGGCGATCGATCGCCCCAACAGGTCGGCATAAGGTGTCGACATGCCCGCGCCCATTCCCGCCGCCGCGAAGCGCTGGTTGACCGCGCGCGTCGCGGCATCGTCCGATTGCCGGACGATCGCGTCGAGATACGGATTGCCGTTCAGATATTTGCCCGCGAGCGTATCCGCATAATATTGCGATGAAGGCTGCGCGTTCAGATATTGCCCGCCCGCCGTGGCGCGCGCGCGCATCGGCCGGATTGGCGCCCTGCGTCATCATTGCCTGCAGCGGTCCAAGCGCCGGATTGCCGGTGCCGATGCCGTCATAGCGGCCTGGCGAAGGATCGGCCGCGCCGCGCTGCAGGTCGGCATAGCTGGCGGTGCCCGGATTTTGCGCGAAATAGGCGCCGCTCGAAATCTTCTGCGCGGCCTTCTGCGCCTCGGCGACATAAGGGCTGGTCTGGAAGACCTGGGGCGCGAGCGCCTGATAGGCCTGCTGCGCCAGCGCCGCATTGGCGTTGAGGATCGGCTGCTGCGCATTGAACACCTGCTGCGTCGCCTGGATGCCGGCATTGATCGCGGGTGCCGCCGCCGCATAAGGGTCGCTGGTGGTCTTCGTCTTGGTTTTCGTGGATGACATGCCCATGAAGTGGCTCCTTTCCGAGCGCGAATAGGTGGGCGCCGGGCCGCGTGGGGTCCGACGTCAAGGTGGCAAACATGGTCGATCGGTGGGCAGGCGCGGCCTCGGCCAATTGTCAGCAAAAATCCTTGCGAAGCGCGAGCTGGTGCGGCGCATAGCCGCTCGCCGCGAGCGCGCGCGCCCAACCCGGGCGGCTCTCGATGATAGCGCCGATACATCCCTGCGCGCGTCCCCACGCTTCGGCCATGGGGATCAGCCGGTCGCGTATTTCGGCGACGTCGCCGGCGGCGATCAGCCCGTGGACGTCGCGCGCGCCGGTCGGATACTGGCGCAGCTCGGCCACGATCGCGGCATCGTCGCCGCGCTGGAACCACGCCTCGCCCGTGGCGATCCGTCCGTCGAGCCATTCAGGCGTATAGAGACGCGCGTCGATCGCCGCGACGAAGGCCGGGCGCCAGTGAAGATAGCCCGCCCAGTCGATCGTCATCCGCTCAAACCGTCGCGCCGGCGGCGTCCTTCCACACGCCGCTCGCATGCCGCCAGATCGGTTTGCCGATCGTCGTGTCATAGTAGATCTGCCCGGTCACAGCGCGCGCCGGTCGTTCGGCGGTCGTGCCGCTGCCGGACACCAGGCGGGTAAGCGCGTTGATGCTGTCGCGCGCCTTGCGGTTCCACTCCGCCTGGCCGCGTTCATCTTCCTTGATCAGCAGGCCCATATCGTCTCCCTTCCAACGCGTGCGCTTAGGGCCGCCCGCCCGCCACCGCCTCCAGGTCATAGCCCTGCGCATAGGTCCACGCCGTCCCCGCCGGGATCGCGAGCTTCACCTGCGTCAGGTTCCAATTCTCGCGGCAGCGATAGCTCCCGTTGGCCGTGCGCGTCGTGTAGGCCGTGTCCTGCGGTGCCGCCGACAGCGCGTTCGATCCGGAGACGGTAATCGTTGCCGTCGCCGCGTCGGTGAGCGGGCGGATGCTGCGGATGCGGGCGCGCGCACCGGCGGCGAATTCCTTGCGTCCGTCGACCAAAGTCGCCGCCATGTTCGGCCCGGAAAAGGTCCCCAGCCGGTGCGCGCCGTCGAACAGCAGCAGCATCGGCGCCCCGCCGCGCAGCGAAAGGCTGTCGATCGTCAGGTCGGCGGCATCGATCGATGCATAAAGCGCGTCCAGTTCCTCCAGGCTCGACGACAATGACAGGCCCGAAAACAGTAATTCGGTCGTCACCGTCGCGGTCGTCCATTTCCGCTGCGCATAATTATAGAGAAACAGGGTGGAGGCCGGATCGGCCGAGGGTACCGCCACGATGTACAGCGCGCGCCGCGGATCGACGACCGCGCTCATCGTGTCGAAATAGGCGCGGTCGGCGAGGCTCTGGAAGCTGCGGTCGACCTTTTCGTCGCCGATCGGCTGCGCGCTCACGCCGTCGCACGCCATGAAGCCCTTGTCGGACCAGAAGAAGCTCATCCGGCCCCAGCTCGCCAGGCTCCTGGGCGCGACGCAGCCGATATTGGGCACGATCTCGTCAAACTGCCATATCGTCTGGTCGGCGGTATAGGTCATGCGCAGGATGCGGCTTTCCTGGAACACCAGCCCATATTCGCCGCCGACGATGCCCGTGACGTCGCCGCCCGCCGGCATGTCATATTGCCCGGCCTCCGAAGCCCCGCCCGCCGTCCAGCCCGCCGGATTGCCATTGTCGGACCACGCGACGCGCAGCGCGCTGCCGCCGGCATAGCCCGCCACGACGAACCCACGCACCACGCCCAGGAAGCGCGCGGTCGGGGGGCTTCCGCCCAGATTGGTCATCGCCGCCGGCGACAATGGATCAAACTTCTTGATCGGATCCACGCCGTTGGTGGCGAGCATAAAAGCGCCATAGGGGCAGAATTGGACGCCGATCGCGCGGCTGCCCGCAAGCCCCGACGCCACGCTCGCATAGCCGCCGCCCGAATAAGTGTAGATGTTGCTGGCCGTCGCCGCGAACAGATAGGATGCGGCCGCCGCGCGATAGCCGGCGGCACCGATGCACCGCGCCGGCAGCGTCCCGTTGCGCGATGCCATGAAGCTGCCGATCGGCGCGTAGCCGTCCGCGATCCCCACCACCCCGTCGGCCATCACCAGCCCCGCATTCAGGTGCGCGGGCTGATCGGGCAGGTAATCGCCAAAGATCACCCGCGTCATGGCGTCACCGATTGGGTGAGCGTGCCCTTCAGCCGCATATTGCCCGACGCGTCGATCGAAGCGACGTTCACGCCTGCGATCACGAAGTAGAATTTGTTGGCGGCCCGATCAAAAGTCAGCCCGTCATTGGCATCGAAGATGATCTGCGGGCTGCTCGCCGGAACAAGCCCGAAATTGCCGTCGCCCACCGTGACCGGCCCGCCCGTAAACTGGTGCCCGGCGCCCACGTCCGATCCATATTGCACCGCGCCCGCATCGGCATTGAAGCCGACATAGCCATTGCGCGAGCCGTCCGATCTGAGAAATTCGAGGATGCCGGTTTGGCCAACGGCGTAAGAACGGGTCAACCGGATACCCCCCGTCCCCGCGCTGCCATTTGCCCAAATCGTTGGCGCTCTGAGAACCACCGCGGTGACGTCGGTTGTGAAGACGCCGGTCTGAACCGTGTTTTCCATGGCAGCGACCCGTCCGGTGAGCGCCTGGAAGATGGCCGATGTGCTGAGCCGCCGCGACATCAGCCGTCCACCAGATATTCGGAATCGCCCGCGCCGCCGCCTGTGCCCGTGCCCAGCCCGAAACTTTCGGTCACGGTCGCGCGCATCCGCAAAGTGCCGCTCGCATAGCGCGCGCGCTTGCCGGCCTCGTTCACCTCGCCGACCAGCTCGTCATACCAGGCCTTCAGCATCGGCAGCCGCGCATCGTTCCAGCCGCGGAATTCCGCCATCGCCAGGCTTGCCGCGACATACAGATCGGGGTGCTTCGCCAGCAGCCAGTTGACCGGATTGTCGTCCGAAAGCGATGGGATCGCCTGCTTATAGGTCAGGATGATCGTATAGGCCGCGTTGGGCGAGGGACCGATCAGCAAGGATGATCCGCTGATCGCATAGGCCTGCGGCTGGCCGGTCCGGCTCGACGGAAACAGGCTGCGCAATGCCGCGATCGAGACCGGCGCGATCGGCACGAGCGGGCTCATGTTCAGCATGCACGCGCGCACCTCGCGGAAATCGGAGGGCAGATCGATCGTCGCGGCACCCGCGTCGATCGTCGTCTTCGCCTCCATCTCGGGCACGTTCAACAGCCGCGACAGCCGCCGTTCGGCCAGCCCTATACACTCGGCCGGATTGACGTTCGCGCTGCTGTCATCAAGCCACGCGAGCAGGCACGCCTGTAGTTCCGCGTACGTCTGCGGTTCGCCCATCGGGCCCTCCTTTTTTTGGATTGAAAAGTGCGATCGCGCCGACGCCCGACCCGACCCTTTCTCGTCATGCCAGCGGGGCACCCAGCAAAGTACTACTTTGCTGGGACCCTTGAAGGCTGGCATCTCAGGAGAGGCTCGAAACGCGGTCCCGCCAGGCATCCCGAGACCCCAGCCTCCGCTGGGGTGACGAAGAAGAAGCGGTCGCCGCGCCAGCCCGCCACCGTCATGCCAGCGCAGGCTGGCATCTCTGGAGAGATTCGGAACGCCGTCACACCCGGCCTCCGGAGACCCCAGCCTCCGCTGGGGTGACGAAGAAGGGGTCGGCGCCGCGCCACACCCCCACCCGTCATGCCAGCAGGGCACCCAGCAAAGTAATACTTTGCTGGGACCCTCGAAGGCTGGCATCTCAGGCGAGGTTCGCTACCCTGGCCTCATGCGGCGCGGCGGCTGGACCTACATAATGACGAACAAGCCGCGCGGTACCTTGTATGTCGGGGTCACAGCGGACCTTTCCGCGCGGATCACCCAACATCGCGACGGCAGGGGTTCCGCCTTCTGCAAGCGCTACAACCTCACCAATCTTGTTCTCGCGGAACCGCATACGACAATCGAGGGGGCGATCATGCGCGAAAAGGCGCTGAAAGCCTGGCAGCGCGCATGGAAAATCCGGCTGATCGAGGAGGCAAACCCCGATTGGCGCGACCTGTCCGATCACCTGCTCTCCATCCCCTGACCCCAAAAACCTAACCCGCACCCTCCACCCCGCGTCATGCCAGCGCAGGCTGGCATCTCAG
>DATMIP010000143.1:0-3852 GCA_035554515.1 Sphingomonas sp.
CCGGTACCGATCCGCCCGCGAACGCCGAGCCCAAGCGGCGCACGTCCACAAGGTCCAGGCGGCACGCGGCCACCTGCGGGGCGTCCCGGCCCACGACCGGGCGGCGACCGGCCGCGCAGGCCACCGAAGCCGCGCGACAAATAGACCCGCGCACCCGGCCGGCTGCTGATCGTTCGCCACCCCAGCCACAGGGCTGACCGCCCGCCGTTCCCTGACGCCGACGCTGACGATTGTGTTTGCCGCGCGGGCCGGGTTGCATCGCCCAAGGCAGCACCCTGTCAGGTTTTAATTCAACCGAGCGCCCTCCCGACCTAATAGGACTTCGTGGGCGGGGTGGATCTTCTGGCAATCATCTTCAACGCTGTGGCTATTGGCGTGGCCGCGGTGGGAATCGGGCTGATCCTCGCACAGCCGTCGGACGGGTCACGGCGCCACAAGCGCGCGCTGGTCGCCTTGCTTGCGATCCTCGCCGTCGATTTCGCGTCGAGCATTTTCGACCTGTCACCAGCGGCGCGCGCGGCACCGCGGTTCGATGGCGCCAGCTATGTGCTGTGGCCCTGGATACCGCTATGTCTGTGGGCCTATGTCGACGGCCTGACGCGCATCGAGACTTCTGCGCGGCTCGGCTGGCATAGCGCGGTCGCGATCTTTGGCAGTCTCTGCCTCATCCCGTTCCTGTTGTTGCCCGATGCCGACAAGCTGCTGCTGACCAGCGACGCGCCCGAAGCCAATCCGCGCACGCTGCTGGCCTTGCTCGCGCTGATGCTGTTCGTGCTGGCATGGATGGCACATATGCTTGTCGTCGGGGTGCTGATCGTTCGGCGGCTGATCGCGCATCGGCGGCGCATGCGCGACTTGCTCTCGAACGTCACCAAAGTGGACTTGCGCTGGGTCGACGCGCTGATGGCGTTTCTGGGCGTCGCGATCGTCGTTACGATTCTCGACTATGCATCGATGCTGACCGCGCAGAGGGAGTTGCTCGATGCTCTGGGCGGTTCACTGTTCGAACTTGTCGTGGTCGTCGGGCTGGTGTTGTTCGGCGCGACACAGGGGCGCGCCGTTCCCGAATGGGTCGAGCAGATTGAAACCGCGGCATTGGCCCCGATGGTCGCTCCGGCCGCGGAGGTTGACGAGTCGCGCTATGCCCGATCGTCGCTGAGCGCCGAGGATATCGCCGCGATCCTTGAACGACTTGATGCGGCGATGCGACGCGGCGATCCATGGCGCGATCCGTTCCTCAACCTGAAGGGCTTGGCGGAGCGCGTCGCTACCAAACTTTATTATCTGACCCAGGCGCTCAACACCGGTGAGCGGCGCAGCTTCTACGACTATGTCAACGGGTGGCGGGCGCGCGCGGCGGCCGAGGCGCTTGCGACAAGCGACGCGTCCGTCCTCAGCATTTGTGAGGATGTCGGCTTCAATTCCAAATCGACGTTCAACAGCGTGTTCCGACGCGAAATCGGTTTGACCCCAACAGCTTATCGCAAGCTGGCAGTCGAAAGACGCGCCAACTGAAGGTACGCGCCGCATGGCTCGGACGACAGCTACACGCCGCCGCCGCACTGCCGGGCCTCCATTCGCATGGAGGTCACGATTCGCATGGTTCGCCCAAATCCCGCTTTCTTCGCTCTGGCCGTTGCTGCCCTCGCTGCAATCCCCGCGCACGCCCGCAACGACTATTATTTCGGCGATTCAGACCTGGAGCAGGGCAATTTCCAGCTGCTCGCCGGCGACACGCCGAACGACCATAAACCCTATTATTGCGGCGATGACGGCCTGTGCCGGGACTCGAACGGGCCGGGCTGGGCAGAGCGGCTGACACCCGGCCTCTCGGCCGCCTTTGCCGTACCAACGCCCCGGGGGTCGCTCAACTTCGCAGTCTCCGGCGCGCACATGACAGACCGGGGAGACGATGCCCTGCCGGTGGCGACCGGCGTCACACGCCAGATCGCGCAGTTCGAGGCACTGCTGGGCAGCGCCACGATCCGGCTGTCGAGCGACGATCGGTTCTTCATCCATGCCGGCACCAACGACATGCTGCGATTGCTCGACGGCGAGGCTGCCGACACGGTGCGCTCGGACATCGTCACCGCAGCGGCCGACCACGTCCGGATGCTGGCGGCCGACGGCGCGCGGACTATCGTCGTCGCACGTGTCCAGCCGGTTCAATTTCTTCCGTTCCTTGCCGACGACATCTATGCACCGCTGCGCGACGTTGCGGCACAGTTCGTCAGCGCGACCAACAAGGATCTTGCCGCGACGATGGAGGCGCTCAGGCGGGCGCTACCCACCGGCACGCGCGTGATCCTGGTCGACCAGACCGCATTCTTCGATCATCTGCGGCGCGACTTTCGCAAGCTCGGCTTCACCAGTTTCGACACCGCCTGCTATGATGCCGTTACTGGCACCCTCTGCTCGACCGACGCTGCCGAGCAGAATCGCCACGTCTTCTTCGACGGCAATCATTTCTCGGCGGCCGGCCATATCCTGCTTGCCGACTGGTATCGCGCGACACTGGCAGCCGGAACGGGCGAGGCGGCACGCGGCGCCGCGCTCGTACCGAACGTGCTGCTGACCGGCGGCGATCGCATGCGGCGCGAAACCGACGCGGCGCGGCTATTGATGACGGGTGCCGATGAGGGCGCGCTGCTCTTCGGCGCGCCGGTGTTCGGTACTGCAAAGTCCCGGCAGGGCACTGCGCCGCCGATCCGCAACAACCAGCGCGGTGGCCTGTTCGGCGTACAACTGCCACTCCGCGGAACGGGCTACGGCGCCCTATCCGTCGGCTATCTTGAACAGCGCGCGACCAGTGCTGGCACGGCCCGGTTCAACACACGCGAATGGTCGCTGTCGGGCACCACCGGCATGCGGTTGGGCGCCTTGCGCTTCGCGCTCCACGGCAATTATGCTTGGCCGCGCATTGTCGATTTCCAGCGCGACGTTGGTGCATTGGGACTGGTCGCCAGGGGCTCAACGCGTGCAACACGCTATGGCGTCGGCGCTGAGTTGGCGATCGAGCGCAGCCTTGGCCTCGCACGGATCGCGGCGCGCAACCGGCTCGACTATGATCACGTCCGCGTCAGCGGCTTCAGCGAAACGGGTGCTGACGGCGTGTCGCTCGCTTATTCCGCGCAGTCGGCGCACGAACTGCTGCTCGAGAGCGATACCAAGATCGGCATCGCACTGGTCGACCGCGCATCCTTTTCGTTGCTCCCATACTTCCAGTTGCGCGGCCGCACGCTGCTCGCCGGAAAGTCGCACGACGTCACGTCGATGCTGCTCGGCGGGCTCGACGATCGCGCGACGCTGCGGGTCGGCAGCGCCATCGGCGACAGCTTCGCGCTGGGCGGCGGCACCGAGGCCCTGCTCGGCCGGCGCTTGCGCATCGGCCTGAGCTATGAACGGACGATCTCGGGCACCGAACGCGGCAGCGAAGCGGCGGCGGTCAGGATCGCGATCCACTTTTAAAGGAGACCGGCAATGATTCTGTCCCGCCTCCTCTTCGCGTTCGCACTACCGCTGGCATCGCCTGTTGCCGCGCAGCCGCGCGCCGTCCCGACAATCGTGTTCGAATCCGGCCTCGGCGACGGCGCCGGGGTGTGGGATCAGATGATCAAGAAATTGGGCGATGCCGCACCGGTTTATGCCTATGATCGCCCCGGCTATGGCCGTACGCCAAAGCCTCGCACGCCGCGCGATCCATGCTCGATCGCGACCGAGCTCCACGACAGGCTGCGGATCGAGCGAATCACACCGCCCTATCTGCTCGTCGGCCATTCGCTCGGTGGCCAATATGCCTATGCTTTCGCCCGACTGTTTCCCCAGGAGACGGCCGGACTGGTGCTGGTAGAC
>DATMIP010000144.1:0-2717 GCA_035554515.1 Sphingomonas sp.
TGCACTGCCTCGCGCGCTACCGCTCGGCTAAGGATGGCGCGCCCAACACCAACCCCATCGTCACCGCCGCCACCCTTGCCGCCACCAGCCCCGACAGCAAATGCCGGTCGTCGCGCGCCGGCACATATTCCACCATCGCCAGCCCTACGATCTCCGCCTTGGCCGCCACGCCGCGCAATATGCGGATGATATCCTCATAGCTCAGCCCGCCCGGCGTCGGCATGTTCACCGCCGGCAGCACGGCAGGATCGATCCCGTCGCAGTCGATCGATATGAACACCTTCGCGCCCGGCTCGATCAGGTCGGTCACCGCGCCCACGCCCGCCTCGTGCAGCCGGTATGATGTGACGAGCCTCGATCCCCATGCGCGGGCATCGTCATGCTGCCATGCTTCGCCCGATCCCAGCCCCCTGATCCCCACCTGCACCATATGCGCGACCCACGGATATTCCGCCGCGCGCCGCATCGTCGATCCATAGCCATAGGGATTGCCCTGCAGCACGTCGGCCCAGTCGACATGCGCATCCACCTGCAAAATCGTCAGCGGCCCGTGCCCCTCATACGCCGCCAGCATCGGGATCGGCACGCTATCGTCGCCGCCGAGCAGGATCGGCACCGCGCCCGCATCCAGCACCTTGCGCGTCGCCGCCTTTATCCGCTCGCGGTTCCCCTCCGCCTCCCACGCATTGGTCGGCACGTCGCCTGCATCCACGCAGCCTCTTTTGTCCTCCTTGTCGGGAAACATCGTCGCATCGAGATCGAAATCATATTGGTCGAGCGACTTCGCGAATTGCAGGGACGCTTTACGTAATTGCGCCGGGCCGGCCGCGGAATGGCTCGCTTCCCCGGGGACGTAGGGCGATCCCTCCGATGCCCCGAACACCACGATCCTGGCGCCGTCCAGCCTGTCGAAATCGGCTTCGGGCAGGTCGATGAAAGTCTGGCGCTTGGGCATGTGGCGGAGACGTTCGATGGGTGGCGATGTTCCGATATCACCGTCGCCCCGGCGGAGGCCGGGGCCGCTTGAGGGCATCCGCGGCGCTGCCTCTAGCCTCCAGCGGCCCCGGCCTCTGCCGGGGCGACGGTGCGGGGGATCCGCCCCTTGCCCTCCAACCCGTCATGCCAGCGAAAGCTGGCATCTCGCGAGAAGGCGCGGCGTCCTGGCATCACGAGATCCCAGCCTCCGCTGGGATGACGCGAAGGGTAGCCCGCACCCTTGACAATCCAGCAAATGTTCGCTATCTGTTCCCCACGGAATGATGGCGTTTCGCGCAATTTCTTTAGTTCGTTTCTGGGGTGTTTTTGTTTTTCGACGCGTTTTTGACGTGTTTTGGGCTCTTTGAAACATCGCCAGCCGGAGAAAGCGGGCGACGACAGAAAAAAACGCGAAGGGGGATGATGCTCAATCATCCTCGTCGTCATAATGCGCCAGCGCCAGCGCGCGCGCCTTGATCTGGCGGGTCATGCACCAATGGACCAGCGCCTCCTCGCGACCATGGGTCACCCATACTTCGCTGGGCGCGATCTCCTGGATCGTCGCGGTCAGTTCGTCCCAGTCGGCATGGTCCGATATCACCAGCGGCAGCTCGACATTGCGTTGGCGCGCGCGCTGGCGCACCCCCATCCATCCGCTCGCCATCGCGGTGATCGGATCGGGCAGCCGCCGCGACCAGCGATCGTTAAGCGCACCCGGCGGCGCGAGCACGATCGCCCCCTTCATCTCCGCCGCCTTGCGGCCCGTCGCGGGCAGCAACGGCCCGAGTTGGACGCCCCACTCCGCATAGAGATCGCACAATCGCTGCAGCGCGCCGTGCAGATAGATCGGCGCATGATGATTGCGCCCGCGCAATTCCATGATCAGCCTTTGCGCCTTGCCCAGCGCATAAGCACCCACCAGCACGCAGCGATCGGGATTGGCGTGGAGCGCCTCGAGCAGGCGGTCGATCTCCGATCCCGTATCGGGGTGGCGAAACACGGGCAGGCCGAACGTCGCCTCGGTGATGAACACGTCGCACGGCACCGGCTCGAACGGTGCGCAGGTCGGGTCGGGCCGGCGCTTGTAATCGCCCGAGACGACGATCCGCTCGCTCTTATGCTCCAGCACGATCTGCGCCGATCCCAAGACATGGCCGGCCGGCACGAACGTCACATCGACATCGCCGAGCCTGATGCTCTCGCCATAGGTGACGGGCTGGCCGTTCTGCGGCCCGTAGCGGCACTCCATGATCGCCAGCGTCTCGGGCGTCGCCAGCACTTGGCCATGCCCGCCGCGCGCATGATCGGCATGGCCGTGCGTCACCAACGCGCGCGGCTGCGGGGTGGAAGGATCGATCCACGCCTCCGCCGCCGGGATGTAAAGCCCGTGCGGGTGCGGTTCGATCCAGGAGCCGAGGCGTGCCATCGCGCTTAATATGGGCGGCGCGCCCGCCCGGTTCCATCGGGATACGCGCCCGCCTTGCTTCGTTGGTTTCCGCGAAGGAGATCGACGATGGAAGGCAATGGGCTCATTGCAGCGATCGGAGGCATCGTCCTTGCGGTTGTTCTGCTCTACGCGGTGATCATGAACCGCCGCCGTTCCAGGGCGGACGAACAGCGCACCGAGGAGGCGACCAAGGATCTCTATGCCCGCGTCGACCGGGAGGACAAGGTCAGCGACCCCGATCCCACCAACTTCTGATCTTTCCAATCCTCCCCATCGCAGATGGGGAGGGGGACCG
>DATMIP010000145.1:0-13969 GCA_035554515.1 Sphingomonas sp.
CCCCTAGCAGAGCGTTTTCCACCCCGCAATCCGCCGCCGATGCTTTTATCGATCCTGCTTTGAACCGGCGAAGCTGACGCTGACATTGGACGAGCTTGCAGGCACGTCGACCGCCGCGCCGTCGAAACTGGCGGCGGCACCCGGCGCGAGCCGCGGCACGGGCCGGGTGATCGTCCATGAATATACGGTCCTGCCCTGGGCGTCCTTGAGTTCGGCTCGGATGTCGGGCACCGGCTGTTCGACATTGGTCGGGTTCCAGATGCGCCCCGACACGGCAAATAACTGGCTGCCCCCCGCGATCATTCGCCAGTCGGGCTCGCGCGTGATTGCGATGCCGAGCGGAACATTGCGTTCGCCCAATCCCAGTCGCGACGCGACCTGTTCGGTACCGATCAGCACGATCGAGGCAATGCCTCCCAGGGCGACGACAAGGACGACCAGCGCCAGCAGCAGCCAGGGTCCACGCCGCCGCCGCCGTGGCTGTGGCTGCTCCGCCTCGCTCTCGGCCGCGATCATCGGCCCGGGGATCGGCAATGGCGATATAGGAGGCGGCGTCGGGACCGACGGAGCGGTCACGGCACCGTGTCCCGGCTCGAACCAGCTCGTGTTGCAGGCGCGGCAGCGTATCTTGCGACCATTGGCACCGATCGCTGCTTCGGGGACTTCGTACGTGGCATCGCAATGGGGGCAGGAGAGCTGCATGCGCCAAGCCTAAATCATGGCCGCTCAAAGCCTGCAAGCATCGCGTGCGCCCAAATGCTTTACCTGTATCCGTCGCCCGTGCGATGCGGGAGGCCGCCAGGTGAGGGAGCAAAGCGTACGCCGATGGCCGGCATCGTCCATTTCGACAATGTCGGGCTGCGCTATGGCACCGGAGCAGAGACGCTTGCCGGCCTCAGCTTCACGCTGCTGCCCGGCTCCTTCCATTTCCTGACCGGGCCTTCGGGCGCCGGAAAGACATCGCTGATCAACCTCATCACGCTCGCGCAGCGCCCGAGCCGCGGCATCGTCAGCTTGTTCGGGGAAGATGCGGCGGGGCTGCCGCGTGCGCGCCTGCCGGCATTCAGGCGACGGATCGGGGTCGTCTATCAGGACTTCCGCCTCATTCCGCAGCTTTCCACGCATGACAATGTCGCGCTCCCGCTGCGGATCGCGGGCATGGCCGAACGCGAGATAGAAAAGCGGGTCGCCGAATTGCTCGACTGGGTCGGCCTCGGCCCGCGTGCAGCCGCACGGCCTGCAACCTTGTCCGGCGGCGAGCAACAGCGCGTGGCCATCGCCCGGGCCGTGATCACCCATCCCGAACTGATCGTCGCCGACGAGCCCACCGGCAATGTCGATCCGGAGATGGCGGCGCGCCTGCTTCACTTGCTCGAAGCGCTTAACCGGCAGGGCACGACGGTGGTGATCGCGACGCATGACGTCCACCTCCTGCGGCAGATGCCGGGTGCGGGGATCATGCGCCTGTCGAAGGGGATGATTGACGATCCGACCGGCGTGCTCCGCTTTCCTCCGCCTGAGCCGGGCGGCTGATGCGGCAACACGCGCTCCTCGCGCTCCAGCGCCAACGGCCGGGCACATTCGCCGTGCTGATTGCAGCAGCATGCCTGCTGATGCTGCTTGCAGCCGCCCTGGCATTGTCGCTCGATGCCGCCGAGCGGACGATCGCCGACATGACTGCCGAGCGATTGATCGTGCAGGTGGTGGATGCCGATCCGGAACAACGCGGCGTGTTGGCAGACGAGGCGATGGCACGACTCGACCGAACCACGACCGTGATTTCATCGCATCGCGTCTCCGATCGGGAAGCGCGTGCGTTGGTGGCCCCCTACATAGGCGACGTGAGCGCCAGCGACCTCCCTCTCCCGATAATGATCGAGCTGCGTGCGAAGGATCATGCCGAAGTGAGACGTGCCCTCAAATCGCTGCCGAACGTGCACGTCATCGCGGCCGGCGCGGAGCTGGCCGCGCTCGCACGACTCATCGGTACGCTGCGCGGCATCGCGCTGGGAGGCGCCCTGACGGCGGCGGTGACGACCGGCCTGATCGCCATGCTCACGGCACGGGCCGCTTTGGCCCGCGAAGGGCCGACGCTCGAAATCCTCCATGCTCTGGGAGCGACCGACCGGCAATTATCGCGGCTCGTGACCGGGAAGATTATGCGCGATGCCGCCATCGGTACTGTCGCCGGCTCTGGAATTGCGGTGCTGATGATCCTGCTGATCGGAGCGCGCGTCGGGGCGCTCGGCACGGGTATCGATCCGCGCCTCGGGCCCGGTGGCTGGTTCATCCTGGCCGTGCTGGCGGCGGCTTTGGTCGGCGTGGCGACCGCGGCGGCGCAAGGCGCGCTGCTCGCAACGCTTCGGCGCGCGCCATGATCCGCCGGCTGTTCAGCCTGTTGGTGCTTTTGTGGGCGCTGGGATTCGTCGTCTTCGCGATCGATCTGCCCAAACCCGCCGGCGATCAACGCACCGATGCCATCGTGGTGCTGACGGGCGGGCCGGGCCGCATTCGACGGGGCATCACGCTGCTGGCGGCGGGCCACGCACAGCGGATGCTCGTCTCCGGCGTCGACCGGCGCGTGCGACTGGCCGATCTGGCCGCGCGATACCGCGTGGCGCCGGACCTGCTGCAACGGATCGACCTCGGGCGTTCGGCGGTGGATACGCGTTCCAACGCGCTGGAGACCCGCCGCTGGATTGTCGCCCACCGATATCGCTCGATCCGCCTGGTCACGACCGACTGGCATATGCGCCGTGCCCGGTTCGAGCTGCGACAGGTGCTGAACAATGTTACCATCGTGCGTGACGCCGTGCCGAGCGACCCCGAACTGCCAGCCCTGCTACGCGAATATCACAAATATCTGCTGCGGCGCGGGGCGGCATTGATCGGCCGCTGATCCTATTTGTGGGTGCGGCCGAAATCGGGTCGCTCGTCGTCCTGGCCCTGTTCGATGATCGAACGGCGGATCGCGCGGGTGCGCGTGAAAAGATTCTGCAGAACATCACCGTCGCCCCAGCGGATCGCGCGCTGCAACATCGTCACGTCCTCGGTCAGCCGTTGCAGGATTTCGAGCACCGCCTCGCGATTGTTGAGGAATACGTCGCGCCACATCGTCGGATCCGACGCGGCAATGCGCGTGAAATCGCGGAAGCCGCCCGCCGAATATTTGATGACCTCGCCTCGGGTTACGCCCTCGAGGTCCGACGCGGTGCCGACGATCGAATAAGCGATAAGATGTGGGACATGGCTGGTGACGGCCAGCACCAGATCATGATGGCGGGCGGTCATCACCTCGACGTTCGAACCCAAGGCCTCCCAGAAGGCGCGCACGCGCGCGGTAGGCGCCTCGGGCACGTCCTCGCCGGGTGTCAGGATGACCCAGCGCCCGTGGAACAAGGTCGCGAAACCCGCGTCCGGCCCGCTATGCTCGGTGCCCGCCACCGGGTGGCCGGGAACGATGGTCGCGTTCGGAAGCGCCGCACGCAGCGCATCGGCAACACTTTCCTTGGCGCCGCCCACATCGCTCACGACCGCATCGGCCGGCAGATCGGCCGCGAGTGACTCCGCCACCGCTCCGATCACCCCGACCGGGACGCATAACATCACCAGATCGGCGTCGATCACCGCCGCGCCGGGCGTGTCGGTAACATCGTCCACCAGGCCTAATTCCTCCACCCGCGCGCACACCGCGGGATCCGAGTCATGCGCAGTCAGCCGCACCGTCGGCATATGGTGGCGCACGGCGCGCGCGATCGACGAGCCGATCAGGCCCATGCCGATGATCGAGACGCGCGCGAATGGCAGCATCAGCCCGCCTGCTCCGTCATCTCACGCAGCGCGCCGGCGACGCCGCATATCTCCTCTTCGGTGCCGATGGTGATGCGCAAGCCATGGGCAAGCCCCTGATTCGGCAGCCACCTGACAATGTATCCTCGATCCATCAGTCCTTTATACGCCATCTCGGCGGTCAATCGGCCCTGGAACAGCACAAGGATGAAATTCGCCTTGCTCGGCACGGCGCGCAGGCCCGCATTGCCAAGCGAGGCGATCTGGCCCTCGAACCAGCTCCGCCATCTCAGATTATGGTCGTGGCTCGCCCGGACAAAATCGTCCGCGTCAATCGCCGCGACCGCCGCCGCCTGACCCGCGGTGGATACATTGAACGGCGCGCGGATCTTGTGCATCGCGCTGATCACCCTCGCCGGTCCATACGCCCATCCGATCCGCTCGGCGGCGAGCCCATGAATCTTGGAAAAGGTACGCGTGACCAGGACATTGGGCTCGGTACGCGCCATCTCCAGCGCGCCGTCGTCATCCTCGGGTTCCAGATATTCGCTATAGGCCTGGTCGACGACGAGCAGGCAATCCTTGGGCAGCGCATCGTGGATGCGCTTGAGCTCGGCGCGCGACGTGTAGGTGCCGGTCGGGTTGTTGGGGTTGGCGATGAAGACGACCCGCGTACGGGGATTTACCCGGGCGAGCAGCGCGTCAACGTCGGTCGCATAATCCTTGTCGTCGGCCTCGATCGGCTCGGCGCCAACCCTGCGCGCCGCGATCGGATAGACCGAGAAGCCGTAGCGCACATACAGCACCTCGTCCCCCTGTCCGGCGAACGCTCCGGCAGCGAGATGAAGCAGCTCGTCCGAGCCGGTACCATGTATCACTCGATCCACCTCAAGGCCGAACTTGGCGGCGATCGCCCCGCGCAGCCGGGCCGCGCCGGCATCGGGATAGCGATCGAGCGTCGCGGCCTCGGCGACGAAAGCGGCCCGCGCCTGCGGGCTCGTTCCGAGCGGATTTTCGTTCGAGGAAAGCTTGTGGACCTTGCGTCCGTCATCGGTGGTCGAACGCCCCGGAACATAGGGCGCGATCGCATCGATCCAGGGCTTGGGGGTGAGGGCGTTCATGGGCGCGGCTTTAGGGCGCAGGGGAGTGATGGGCAACGGGGGGTGCGGGAGTCCGCGAACCCGCCGATCCGGGCGATCCGATTTGACCCTGTGGGCGCGCGCGAAGCGCGTCCTAGGAGAGAATCACGACCTGCCCATCGAAAGGATCGGCTGGAAACAGCCGAGAATCAGGCGCGCCGCATCGAACGGCGGCTGGCCGGCGCTATCCATACGCGCGTCGCGATGCATCCGCTCCTCGGCGTCCTGGAAATGCGCCTTGTCCGGCCAGATCTGCCAGGTGAAGACGATCTTCTCGCCCTCCTTCGCCGCGACCGCCCGGCGGAAGTCCGTCTGCTTGCCGTCGGGGACGAAATCCTCCCAGCATTCGACGATCTCGAGACACCCATATTCCTTGAAGAATTGCGCTCCGTTCTCGGCCCATTGGCGATAGGCCTCCATCTGCTGTTCGGGAACGGGGATCACGAGACCGGCGACATACATGGCGCATTCCTTCCATGATCAGGTTGGCGGCGTGGCTTCAAGGCGCGATCGGATATCGCGGTACGCCGCCATAATAAGGTCGCGCAATGCGGCGGCGTCGATCGAGTGGCCCCAGCGCAGCTTTACGTGCCGCATGCGCTTGCCCGATCCTTGCAGCAGGCCGGCGGGATCGGGCAGTGCCACACCGTGGAAAAAGCCGACATTCACATGTTCGCTGAAGGCATTCACATAGGCGAAGGCGGCATCCTCGACGCATGCTGTGGGATGACCATCGTGGAGCAGTTCGCGCACGTCCGGGCCGCACGCGCGCATGCAATCGAACCATTCTCCGGCCATTCTCCGCAGCTCGTCCTCGCCCGACGCGAACCAGGCCGCGACATTCGGATCGTGGCGAGTCGCGCTGGGAAGGCGGAAAAGTTGAACCACCGCGCAAAAATGCCACCGACAGGGAGCATGTCCAGCAGGATTGCGCGACCCTGGTTGCCGATGGCGATCATCCGGAAGCGATCGTTCAGCGAAGCGACCGAAGGCGAAGGCGCGCTGCCCGCAGATTCACCGCGCCTTCGCGTAACGGTCTTCCCGTTGACAACCCGCGCGCGTGCCCCCTAGCCCGCGCCTCCCATGACCGACGATCAACGCTTCGGCCTCGCGCGCCATGTCACGCTTCCCGGGCCGTTGCGGCTCGACGGGGGCGGCCGCCTGGCGCCGGTCGAGATCGCCTATGAAACCTACGGGGCGCTCGATGACCAAAAATCGAACGCCATCCTGATCTGCCATGCGCTGACCGGCGATCATCATGTCGCCTCGGCGCACCCGATCACCGGCAAGCCCGGCTGGTGGACGCGCATGGTCGGCGCGGGCAAGCCGATCGATCCGGCGCGCCATTTCATCCTGTGCGTCAACGTTCTGGGCTCGTGCATGGGCTCGTCGGGCCCGGCGTCCACCGATCCGGCAACCGGCACGCCGTTCGCGATGAGCTTCCCCGTCATCACCGTGCGCGACATGGTGCGCGCCCAGGCGCTGCTGCTCGACCATCTCGGCGTGTCGACGCTGGCCGCGGTCGTGGGCGGATCGATGGGCGGAATGCAGGCGCTCGAATGGGCGGCGACCTATCCCGATCGCACGCGCGCCGCGATAATTATCGCCTCGGCCGCGCGGCACAGCGCGCAGAATATCGCGTTCCACGAAGTGGGCCGTCAGGCAATCATGGCCGATCCGCGCTGGCGTGGCGGCGACTATTACGCCAGTGGCGAACCGCCGGCCGCCGGCCTCGCGGTGGCCCGCATGGCGGCGCATATCACCTATCTGTCCGAGGCGGGGCTGCACGAGAAGTTCGGGCGCAAGCTGCAGGATCGCGGCGAGAAAGGGTTCGGCTTCGACGCCGATTTCCAGGTCGAATCCTACCTGCGCCATCAAGGGATCAGTTTCGTCGACCGGTTCGACGCCAATAGTTATCTCTACATCACCCGCGCGCTCGATTATTTCGATCTCGCGGAAGAGCATGGCGGCCTGCTTGCCAATGCATTTCGCGGCACGAAATCGCGCTTCTGCGTGGTGAGCTTCGACACCGACTGGCTCTATCCGACGCCGGAATCGCGTTCGATCGTGCACGCGCTCAACGCGGCGGGCGCGGCCGCGAGCTTCGTCGAATTGTCCTCGCCGTTCGGGCATGACGCGTTTCTGCTGGAGGTGCCCGAATTGTTCGCGGTGATCGACGGCTTCCTGAGGGCGGGTGAGTCATGAACACCGACCTGCCCCTCTCCCACCCGTTCGCCCTGAGCCTAGTCGAAGGGCGTCGCGCAACGTACTTCGACTTCGCTCAGCACGAACGGAATATAGGCGGGAAGTCAGGCGCATGAGCGAGATCATCCTTTCCGACGACAATGCATTGCTCGATGTGCCGCGCATCCATGGCTGGCTCGCCTCAAGCTATTGGTCTCCTGGCATTGCCCGGGATGTGGTCGAGCGCGCGATCGCCGGATCGCATTGCCTTGGTGCCTATCGCGACGGCACGCAGATCGGTTTCGCGCGGATGATCACCGATCATGCGACGTTCGCGTGGCTGGCCGACGTATGGGTCGACGAAACCGTGCGCGGTCGGGGGCTGGGCAAACGGCTTGTCGGATGGTTCCTGGACGATCCCCGATTCCAGGGTATCCGCCGCTTTGCCCTGGTCACGCGCGACGCCCACGAAGTCTATGCTAGGCAGGGCTTCCATGGCTTGATCCGGCCTGATCGCTACATGGAAAGACTGGCGCCCGGTTTCGCCGAATTGCTGAGCGCGCAGGGATGAGCCTTCGGCCCGACCTGGCGATCATCGCCGACAATGTGGAACCGGGATCGCGCGTGCTCGACATCGGTTGCGCCGACGGCGAGCTGATGGCGGTGCTGCGCGACCAGCGGCAGGTCGATGCGCGCGGCCTGGAGATCGATCCGGCCAATGTCAGCCTCGCGGTCGCCAAGGGATTGTCGGTGATCCAGGGCGATGCCGATGCCGACCTCACTTACTATCCCGATCGCGCGTTCGATTATGCGATTCTCAGCCAAACGCTGCAGACCGCTCGCGCGCCCGATAAAGTGTTGAGCGAATTGCTCCGCATCGGGGATCGCGCCTTCGTATCCTTTCCGAACTTCGCGTTCTGGAAGGTACGCTGGGGCCTGTTCTGGGGGGGGCGGATGCCCGTCACTGCGGCCCTGCCGGTGTCATGGTACGAAACCGAGAACATCCACCAGCTCACCATCGACGACTTCCGCGCCTTCGTCGCCGAGCGCGGTTTGACGGTCGAGGATGCGTGGTTTCTGACCGGCGACAGGCGGATTTCGAGCGCGGCAGCGAACCTCCGCGCCGAGCATGCGGTGTTCCTGCTGAAGCGCTGACGCGCGCAAACACCCGGCCCAACCGCCCGGCAGGGCGCTTCGAGGGGACACGTCCGTGCATAATCCGTTCGGGCCCGACCTGGTCTAGCGTCAATAATTCAGGAGTGCGGCAATATGGGCGGTATAGTTGCCCACGACCACGTCGAACTGCCGCGCCAGAATGCGCCCGTAAACGGTGAACGTTGCGCGAAAGGGCATGGTCGGGCCGACCACGCCGGCAATCGATTGCGTGCCGCCGTTTCCATTGCCATCGCCCCAGACGACCGTTCGTGCGGGATCGAGAAACAACTGATAGCGCATGCGGTGCAGCCCGTCGGTGAGCTCGCGGTCCGACGCGCCGCCCGAGGCTAGCAGAGTAACGGTCCCGAGGATGGCAACGGGCGCGATGCCCGAAGCTGCACAGGTCACATTGATTGTCGCGGTGAAATCGGACGGTGCACCCCGTGACGGTACATATTGTCCGAAAGCGAGCGCGGTGGATGAAAGGGTGCAGTGCGCCCCGCTCGCGGCTTCAACCGCTGCACTGGGCAGCGCTGCGCACGATCCGAGGAACACCAGCTGCAACCACGTCTGGCCTGTCGGGCGCGCGAGCGTCATCGGCAAACCAGCGGGCCGATAAGCGGAATATTCCCCTGTATCGGCCTGTAAGCGAATTGCACGCTGCAGCCCGTACCGTCCGGCAATAAGACATCCACCTGATTGGTCGGCTTTAACCCGGTCACATAGGCCTTGCCGTCATAACCTACCGGCTGATCTTCCGCGCCTTTTACTTTGGCGACCGAACCGAGCGGGATGGGGCGGCCGGTGCGGCCGTGCAGCGTTAACAGTGCTGCGTTCGCTTTGCGGATGTGGAAATCGACCATCACTCCGGATCGATCGGGAGGACGTACCAAAAGCGAAGTTTGTCCGACCTCGATATCCGGTGACAGTCTGGTCGTATCGATCGCGAGCCGATTGTCTTGATAAGATTGCAGCCAAGGGATCAGAAGCTTCCCACGCGCGTCGGTGCTGCCTGCGGGCCGGTTCTGATACAGCACCGGAACGCCCGGCACGTCACCGGTGCTCACCACCGCAAAACTGTCCTGGATCTGGTCACCAGCGAACAGGTGTCCGCCCGCCCAAGCGAGACCGCCGCGCGCGCCAGCGCGCGCGGCGGTCTCGCTCGACGAGTGGTCCACACCGGCGGAAACGCGGCCCCAGCGGCTGAAATATTCCCCTTCGGCCGAGCGGTGCGGCGCCGCACCTCGCAACTCGCGCAGCCGATACCCGAAGTCGCCCTGTTGCTGGGCCGACTTGGCGATATTCACCGATGCGGCGGAGCGGCCACCGTCGAGCGAGGCTTCCACCGATCCATATGCCGACCCGCCGAGCGCAAGGCTGATCCCGATACCCGCCCCATACACACTCTTCCTGCTAAGATCCTTGAAACCAGTGGCATAGAAGTTGGCGCGATGCCCGAGGGGGACGCTATAACTTGCGGTGATCAGCTCGACATAGGAATTGGTGAACGCTCCAACATGGTCCGGAGCCTGCGGATATTCTGACAGCTGCGGTCTTGAAATTCGGCCATTATAAGCGACGCCGATATTCCCCAACCCACCGAATTGGTAAGCGAGGCTGGCATTCAAGGTCGCTTTTGGCATCGGCGCACCATGTTCCGCGGCGATGTCGCTGTATTCGATCGTGGCATAAGTAGCGCTCGCGCTAACGCTGAGCCTGTGCGAAACCCGCTGGAATCCGGCCGAAGCGATCGCGCCGGTCGCGCGGCGCGAATATCTGCCCCTGCCGACACTGCCGGCGACCGCGACATTGACGATACCGAGTGTGCCCACCCGGATGGCGGCGCCCGTACCGAATAGTCCTAGTCGTCCGGTTATCTCGCTGTGTCCTTCGAGGGTCAACCACTCGGTTACTCCATAGCGTCCAGACGCATTCGCAGCCCAACGAGAATATCTGTCGCTTGCCTGACCAAAATCCTCGCGGACCACGCCCATCTCTAGCGAATAACTGGCGAGCCCCGGCTTCAGGAGCGCTGCGCTGGCATAGAATGGGAGCGTGATCAGGGTCTGTCGGCCGAGGGCGTCCAGCATGGTCACCGCCACTTCGCCCGCCCCAGTCACGACCGGCAGCGTCCGTATCGCGAAGGGGCCGGGTTGAACGGGTGCGCTGAGCTGCTGGATGCCGTTGACGATCACGTTGACGGTTGATGGCACCGCAGCGGAGGCGCTGATCACGGGCAAGGGGTAGGTCACCAAATCGGGGCGCAGGGAGAAGTCGCTGGCCACCTGTACACCGCCTAGCCGCACGGCCCGACTCCAGGGCAAAGCGCCGGTCACCACATCGCCGAGCCGCCACCGCCGTAGCTGGTCCGATTGCGAATGGGTAAAGGTCGTGTCCAGACGGGCGAAATGTCTTTGACCTCGGAGTGGCGTAATGTTGACGAGCCCCGAAATCTGCAACCCGCCATAAGGACTGAAGGCGTGCAGATCGAGCAATGCGCCGCCTGTAGGGTGTCCGCCGGCAAGCGTGGCGGCGACATCATAGTTGAGCAAGGCGCCATATCCGGAGACTGATACAGGAGTCAGACGGGGAGCCGTCTCAGTGCCCAGTTCGGTCGGGCGCAAGGCGGCGTCATCCGCTACCACGACCAGCAGTTGCCTCGCCTCGTTCACCTCCGCACGGACATTCGGCAGAGACGAGAGCGGGATGGGCTCGGATTTCTCTGTCAGGCCGAGCGGCACGATGAATCCGAGCTCGTTCAGCTCGGAGGGCCTCGCATACACAGCACCGTCGCGATCGATGAACTCGCCCACCCGGCCCGTAGCCCGACCGTTCATAACCACCTCCAGCACCAACTGGCGGTCGGCGGCCGATGCCCCGCCCGCGGCCAACAGCGTCGCCAGGAGTGCGGCAGCGCCGAGGCCACGGATCAAGGCGCCAGGACGAAATTTTGCTCACTCTTGCCTGCGCGAGTTGTAACGCTCAGTCGTAGCGGGCCCGGGGGCACGCGGCCACCTTGGACGATCCACTGGCGCTGCGCACCGGGCAGGACATACGGGTTCTGGCCCACTGGAGCCGCCTTGCGAATCGTGCCGTCGGGCAGAGTCGCGGTGATCGCGAGAACTGCGTCATAGCTATTCCCGCCGTTGACCGCCGACAGCATGGCCTGGTTATCCGCGCCACGATCCGCCCCCCATTGCAACGCCTGGGGCGCCGGCGCCGCCGAAGCGACGAAAACGGGCAGCGACACGCGCATCGCGATGACGATCTGCTCGTTCCCCTTATGCGCCGGCGGGACCTCGTCGAGCAGCAGCCGATAGCTACGTTCGCCAGCAACGCCGATCCCGCCGCGCAACAATAGCCGGATGGTCTGCGACACACCCTGCGAAAGGGTGAAGATTGGCGGTGACACAATGATGTCTTCGGTCGGGGTAAGGACATCCTCGTTGCCGTTTTGGGCCCACGCATAAGCGCGGATTTGAACCGCGGCGGGTATGCCGCCGCGGTTCCTCACTTCGATCGTGGTCGCATTCTGGCCGCGAGCCAGATTGATAGCGACCGGTGTGATTTCCAGAGAGACCGCCTTAGCCTCACCGGCGAGCAGGCAGGCCGAGGAAATCAGTGCTGCCACAACCAATTTCAGTCGGATCACCACCGCATTCCCGTCGCTGCCAATCATTTCAGTAGGTAAGCGTGACGAGGACAGTGTCGGTATAGGGCGTACCGTTACCTGACACCAAAGTTTGACCAGTCGTGACCTGCCCGTAGACCGTCAGGGTCTGCTCCGCGTCGGATCCGGTTCCGGAAACCAGCCCTGCGCCGGCGTCACCCCAGCGGGTGGTATGTCCCACCTCTTTGAAAAGATCGTAGGCCAGGACGTTGGCGCCGCTTACCAGATTGCGCTGGGCAGCGACATTATGCAGACCGTTTCCTAGGCCGACCGTATAGGTGCCGCCGCCTGTACAGTTGACGCTAATGGTCGAGGTACCGGGAGTCGCGCCGGAGAGCGCTACCTCACCGAAGGTAAGGGCGGAGGCGTCTAGCGTGCAAACCGTCGACACCGTTGCGCTGGCGCTGATATCGGAGGTTTCTGTCGCCGCAAAAGCCGCTTGGGATAAAACTGCGCTAAATATCGTAACGCTACCGATTATAATACGCTTCATGCTACCAATCCTTATAGCAGGTTTATAAAATAGCGAGATAAGGATTTACTTTTGATCTCGCCATTTCACCTTAAGGCTTAAATTAGCTAATAAATCGTTCTATTTTAATGATATCGATACGCCTGCGAAATATTTCTTCGATTTACCACATTATTTGAGATATTGCAATCGATCTAAATGCGTGGGCTTGCTTGGACAGCCGGGCAGCTGTGAAGCCAGCATGAGGCGTAAGCGCCTCAACTGGCCTACCTGGCAACGATGGGGCGCGAAGCTCCTGCGCCTGGACCTCGACCGATAGAGCCTGATTCAAGTCATCGGCGGCCGTGCTTTCGTATCCTTTCCCAATTTCGCCTACTGGCGCGTGCGCTGGGGCCTGTTCTGGGGTGGCCGGATGCCGGTGACGGCCGCCTTGCCGGTCTCCTGGTACGAGACCGAGAATATCCACCAACTCACCATCAACGATTTCCGCGCCTTCGTCGCCGAGCGGGGGATCGTGGTCGAGCAGGCCTGGTTCCTCGCGGGCAGCCGGCGGATTTCAAGCGCGGCGGCGAACCTGCGCGCGGAGCATGCGGTGTTCCTGCTGCGCACCTGTGGCACATCAAAACTTTCCCCGTCCGGGCAATAAGCGATGGGCCCCGCGCGGCATAGACCGGCGGGCATGATGATTGCGCTACCAAAATACCTATGTCATCATCCTGGCGAAACACACGACTGGACCGCCACAGGCGAGCCCGGCGCAGATCAGGTGAGGATTCCCGATGCCGTCGAAGCCGCGCCCGTATGCCTGCGCTGCCCATGATCTGAACGGGGGCAAGCGGCGCGGAGCAATCCGCCGGTTACGGATCCCACCCATTCGCCCAAGGGCGGTTGTCGTGCCGGACAGGCCGGGCACGGTCCTGCCGCCGTCTCGACCTTCGGGGCCACATCGCCACCGACGGCGACCAGGGCGCCATCCACAGGCTCACGAACGCCCGCGCGCATCGCCTGCACGTGATGGTTTGCCGCTTCGTCCTGTCCGGAGGTGAAACGAAAATGACGTGGAATAGACGGTCCGTTATCGGGACTTTGCTGGCGACGATCCCGGCCTGCGCGGTGGCGCGCAGGCCGCCGATCGATCGGATCGGCGTCACCTCGGTATGCTTCCGATCCGATTTTGAAGCGACGCGGGGCCATAACGACCCCAACAACTCGCCGCCGTCGGGCCGAACGCTCGACCTTGAGCGTTTTCCAGGCTTCGTCAGGCGCGAACTGGGCCTGACGCATGTCGAATTTTGGAGCCGCCATGTGGCGGTGCGGAACGCGGCTTATGCCCGACGGCTGCGGAGCGCGGTGGCGGACGCCGGCTGCCAACTGGTCAACATTCAACTTGATGGCGAGGCGGGTGTCCCGCAGACGATCGATCTCGCTGCCGAGGATCCGGCAGCGCGTAGCCGCTGGATCGATGAAACCCGGCGCTGGATGGATTTTGCGCGCGAGTGCGGGACGCATTCGCTGCGGCCCAATACCGGCCTCAACAAGCCGGGGCGCAATTTCGATGTA
>DATMIP010000146.1:0-4723 GCA_035554515.1 Sphingomonas sp.
GCTCGCCTTCGACCTGGACGAGATAGGTTTTCGGCAGCTTGTACCTGGGGTCCGCGATGCGCGCCTGGAGCCGGCCATCGTCGGTGAGCAGGAGCAGGCCCTCGCTATCGAAATCGAGCCGGCCCGCGGGGTAGACGCCGGGCAGATCAATATAATTGCTGAGCGTTGGGCGGGGCGGACCGGCGCCTTCGTCGGTGAATTGCGACAGCACGCCAAAGGGTTTGTTGAACAGGATCAGGCGCGGCATGGCCCTTCCCTACCGGGCGTTGGCGCGGATCGAAATGCTACCGACGCGGAACCGATCATCGTGTCGCCATCCGTGCCACCGGAGTCGGCACTCCGATGCCATAGGAAGCGACATAGCCGACATGGTCGGACAGCATCCTGCCGACAGCGTCATGGCCGAACAAGCCGACCATCGCTTTCAGGCGGAAATTCGACGCACGGTCAGCGAAGAAAAATTGCCAGTCACGCCCGCGGCGGTAACTGAACTCGAGGTCCGTCACGTTATGCTTGTCGCAGGACGCATCGGCGAGGCATGAATCGAGGGCGACGGATATTTGAGCGCCTGGTCGCCAAGTGGCGGCGCTGCGCATGAGATAGGTCCGACGATCGAGGCGTTTACCGACGTTCAAGTCGCCTGCGAGCACCAACGGATAGTCCGCCGGTATTGTCGTTCGCACGAAGGCGCCGAGCGCATCCAGCTGCCGCTGATAGGAATAAAGCGTGCGCGCTGACGAAGCATGTGAAGAATGATGGGAATTGAGGTGCGTCGCCACGATCACGACCGGCTTGGCGGATCCAGGAACCCTGATCGCCACGGCGACGGCGCCCTTATTGGCGAGACAGTCAAAACCCGCGCAAGCATAAGCGGGGAAGGCCATTCGCCGCACCGCCACGATCGGATAATCAGAGCCGACGCGCAGGCCGCTATCCAGCCATTTGCCCTCCGTCTCGCCATAAAGGCTGTTCGCGGCCGCCCCGAACGCGCGATCTTTCGGCGTGGTCGCGGCGGCACCGCCGAGATCGCGGTCCGGACCGTCAACAATATAGCGATATCCGCCCGTTTGGGCGATCGCCTTGGCCGCCGGTGTGAAGGCCTCCTGCAGCACGATGACATGCGGTTGATCGCCGTGCGCGCGCATCTGCCTCAACCTGGCGCCAATGCGGGCGAGCTTTGAGTCGCGGCCCCATCGCACCGGCCACGGCAGGCCTTCGACATTATAGGTCAGCACGGAAAGGCCAGGCCGCGATACACGGTAGGTCAAACCTGCGGGGGCAATCGCCGCATCCGACGTGAGGGCCCCAAGCGCGGCCAACGCCACTAATTTCGTCCCGGCAAGCGTCACGCCCATTGATCACATCCCGCTTTCGAATGCCCCACAGACGACGCGACCGAAGCGATCCCGCATGCGCGTTCGCCCGAAGATGGGAGGTGTGGAAACGGAAACTTTGCGGTCTGGCATTCGGCCTGACCGCCGATTTCGCCGACTATTCGGTACCCAGCCGAATCCCAGGCGGTTGGTCGGTGCCAATATGTCGTTGGTCGATCCCGGCGCCGCTTGTCGAGGCGTGCCGACGGCGGTCGAAGCGCGCGTGAAGGCCCCCGCACCCCGCCGTAGGAAAGGCGTGCGGCACCAACGCCGCGCTATTTGGGATTTCGAACCATGACTCGTCTTCCGATCATCGCCGCCGTGGCGGCAATGCTCTGCCAGCCGGCAATTGCGGGAAGCGTCGTCGTATCGACACGCGGGCTGGATCTTGCCAGCGCCGACGGACGCGCGATACTGGAGCACCGGATCAGCACGGCGGCGCGGCAGCTGTGCGCGGTTAACGGCACGGTTTCGCTACGCGAACAGATCGCCTCGCGCCAGTGCGTGGCCGATGCGATCGACGGCACGCGGACGCGCCTTGCCAGCCTCTATGAAAAGGCCGGCGCCAAGGGATATGCGGGGCTCGATACCGAGCATGCAGGCCTGGAGCGACCCGCGCTTCCCGCGATGTGACCGCGACCGCGCCAGATATGACCGCGCCAGATATCTGGAGTCGTTTTCAGAAAGGGCGTACGGTTCAACTTAAACGGAATCGACCCTATCGACCCGCCATAGCCTTGGCATTGGCCAGAAAGGTGCGCCCGATCCTGACACTTTCCCCGTTCGTCAGATCGGCGCACCACACCCCGAAACCATCGTGTCGCAGTCCGGCAATGCGATCGCGCCGCACGATCGTCGAGCGATGAAGCCGGATGAACCTGGCGGGATCGAGCCGCGCTTCCAGCGCTGCGATCGTCTGGTGCAACAGGAAGCTGCGCTGCCCGACATGCAGGCGCATATAATCGCGCTCGGCATCGATCCGATCGATATCGGCGGCGCCAATCCGCACCAGTTCGGAACGGTGCGGGACCCAGAATTCCTCAGCCCACGATGATCCCGCAGGCTTCGGATCGGCGCAACGCGCGATCGCGCGATCGACGGCGCGCGCGAGCCTTTCAGCCGAAACCGGCTTGAGCACATAATCGACGGCGTCGACGTTGAACGCTTCGACCGCGAAACTGTCGAACGCGGTAACGAAGACAACCATCGGCCGCACCGGCAGTCCGCTCAACGCGTTCGCGGTTTCCATCCCGTTCATTTCAGGCATTGCGATGTCGAGCAGAAGCAGTTCGGGATTGAGCGCCTCGATCAGACGCAGCGCCTGCGCACCGTCGGACGCCGTGCCGACAACCTCGATCCCTGAAAGGCCGGCGCAGACGATCTGCATCCGTTCGACCGCGAGCGGCTCATCATCGACGATGAGCGTGCGCAGCCGGTCAGCAACCATCGCGCACGATCGGCATGGTGAGCGTTACGCGGTAGCCGCGGTCAAGCGATTTGGCGGCCATGTGCGCGTCGTCGCCGAAACGTGCGGTCAGCCGATCGCGGACGTTGGCCAGGCCGATGCCCGTCCCGCCATCGCGCGGCGTGCCGTTGCCGTCATTCTCGACCGTCAATTGCAACCGGCCATCGACCCGCTCCGCACGGATCGTGATCGTCACCGGCTCGCGCGTGGTGGAGACGCCGTGCTTGACGGCATTTTCGACCAGCGGCTGGAGGATGAGGCCGGGCACACAGGCGCCGGCCAGTGAATCGGGAATGTCGATCGCGGTGCGGAGCCTTTCGGGGAAACGCACCGCCTCGATCTCCAAATAGAGGCGTTGCAGGCGGACTTCCTCGGCCAGGGTGACGTCAACCGTAGGATCGCCGGCAAGGCTGGCGCGATAGAAATGGCTGAGATTTTGTATCATCGCCTCGGCCTCGGTCGCGCGGCCGGTCATCACCTGCGCGCTGAGCGAGTTGAGCGTGTTGAACAGGAAATGCGGGTTGATCTGGAAACGGAGCGAGCGGAGCTCGGCATTCTTGGCGGCGCGGCGGAGCGCCGCAGCCTGACGTTCGGCGGCGCGCACCTCCTCGGCCTTGCCCAACGCGAAAAATAGCGAAGCCCATGCGATCAGCAGAAAGTAACGGCCGAGCGCGACGTCGCCCACATTTTTCCAAAGCGAATGCTCGTCGCTTTTGTGGGGATAGGGGAGATTCGGCCGCCGATGCCTGGCGATCGTGATCGTGCCCGAGGGCGAGATTGTGATGGGCGGCGGGAGCCTCTCGTCGAGCATCATGTTTTTTTCGGTCGACGCGAAAATGAAGATATTGAACCAGCCGGCGATGAACGCCCCGGGGAGCGCGATCGCCAGCACCAATGCGGTTCGCGCACCGAGCGACCAATGCGCAACGAGGCGGAGCACGAGCCACATCAGTACCGTGACCGCGATCCCGACCAGGCAGACCAGCATCCGCCGGGCGAGCAAATCGAAGAATGCTTCCTCGTCCATCATGAAGCTGCGGATCGTCACAAGGATGAAATAGATTCCCCAGACGCCCACCATCGACAAGGCAACCGAGCGGACCGGTACGGGCGCCGGCGACGCCACCTGGATTTCGTCATTCACAAGGCTGTGTTTACGTCGCGCGAGGGCTGGGCGCCAAGGCGTTCATCGAAGCGGCTATGGAACAGATCGATAAATCCCACCCGCGGGCTATCCGCAGTGAGTGTCGAACAGGTTCCGCGCGGCTTGAAATCCGTTTTGCGGACGCCCCCCATCAAGGCAAGGCAGGCCGGCTACCGCCGGGTGTCCCAGGCGATCGGCGTTGTGGAGCAGCATCGACGCCCTTTCCGCCAGAACGAGGGATTTTGTTTCCGCGCGCTAGCCAAAACGTTAGCGATACGGCATAGTAACGACTGGTCGATTCGGCCGTTTTGTTTAGTTTGATGGGGGAAATCATGTCGATCGCGAAGAATATCCTTGCTTCTTCGGCGCTGTGCGTCGGGATTATCTGCGCAAGCCCGGCTGCCTCTGCTATAACGGTGCAAACCACTGATTTTCTTAGTGGATATACAAATTATAACGGGTTCGAAGGCATGGGGTACACTGAAAGCTTCCCCGCCAACACGCCGTATACCGAGGACGGGATTACCGTCACCTATGTGGGCACCGCCGCGATTTGGAGCGGCTCGCAGGCTGCCGAAGGCCTGTTCAGCTGGTACGAAAATGGCGGTGGCACGGGTTATACGGACATCACCTTTGGCCAGACGATCAACGCCGTCGAATTCCAGGCGGGCAGCGGCTGGTATAGTGGACCGGTGGAGTTGACCTACAATGTCCTGCTCAGTGGGACGTCGATCGCCAGCG
>DATMIP010000147.1:0-2701 GCA_035554515.1 Sphingomonas sp.
AGGGCGTGTCGATCCACAATTATATGGTGGGCGGCTGGCCGGTGCACCTGCCCAGCACCGAATTCGGTGAAGCCGATTATGCGCAGCTGGTGGACGAGGCGTTGCGCATGGATGGCATGATCGCGAAGGAATCCGCGATCATGGACAAATATGATCCTGAGAAGAAGATCTTCCTCGCGATCGACGAGTGGGGCGTGTGGTTGAAGCCTACGCCCGGCACCAACCCCGGTTTCCTCCAGCAACAGAACAGCATGCGCGATGCGATCCTGGCATCGATGAACCTCAACACCTTCATGCGCCACGCCGATCGGGTGCGCGTGGCCAATATCGCGCAGATGGTGAATGTGCTGCAGGCGATGCTCCTGACCGATGGGCCGCGCATGGTGCCGACGCCGACCTATCACATCTACAAAATGTATCTGCCGTTCCAGGAGGCAAGTTTCGTACCCGTGAAGTTCGACGCCGGCAGCTATACGTTCGGCAAATATCGCAATCCGCGCGTCGATGCCGTCGCCGCGCGCGACACGGCCGGCAAGCTTTGGCTGGCGGTCACGAATATCGATCCGAACGAGCCGGCCGAAATAGCGATCGAGATGCCCGGTGTGGTACCGCGCGGAGCGAGCGGGCAGGTGCTAACCGCGCCGAACGTCAATTCGATCAACACGTTCGACGCCCCCAATGCGGTCGCGCCAAAGCCGATCGCGGCGACGTTACAGGGAGACAGGCTGGTAATTGCCCTGCCGGCACGGGCGGTGGCGGTGCTGGCGGTGGAGCCGTAACACGTCATTCGCATCCCTATTCCTGGGAAGCGCTTGCCAGCGGGCTTCTCCGTTCCTATAAGTGAAATATAGGTAATTCATTCTGGGGAACGAAAAGTGGCTACGGTCGGCGCCGCCAGCATGGTCGATGAAGGACGGGTGCTGACAGGGGCGGTGAGCCGTACGGCGGCATGCTGGAGGCTGACCAATGAGCAACTGGGCTCGATCCTCGGCCTTTCGCCCGCGACCGCTTCGAGGCTGCGTTCGGGCGGATTCGAGCTCGATCGATCGAGCAAGGCGTTCGAACTGGGCCAATATCTCGTGCGGCTATTCCGGAGCCTCGACGCCCTGATGGGGAGCGACGATGAAGCGTCGATTTCGTGGCTCAGGAGCCCCAATCTCGACCTCGAGGGACGCCCGATAGACCTGATCCGTTCGATCCGGGGGATGAATGCGGTCACCGATTACGTCGATGACTATCGCGCCCAGGTCTGAGCCCATCCCCACCCCGGCCGATTTCCGCCATTATGCCGGAAAAGTCTGGCGGCTGGTCGAGGCGCAGCACCGCATTTCGACCAACCGGCTCGCGGCCAGCGCGGAAGATCAGGCGCTGCTCGAGCAGCTCGTCGAGGCGGTGAAGCCGGCATTGCCGCCGGCTGCCCGAGGCCTGCATTACCTGCTCGCGACACCCTATCGCTATGGCTATGCGAAGGAATCGCGTTTCCGCAGGGCGCGCGAACGGCCTGGCATCTTCTACGCATCCGAGGATGCCGCGACGGCGATTTCGGAAACGGCCTATTGGCGACTGCTATTCTTCTCTCGATCACCCGGCTTCCGCCCGCCGACGGCGGTTGTCGAGCATAGTGCCTTCACCGTGCGGATCCTCGTCGAACGCGCGCTCGACCTGACCGCTGCTCCGTTGGCGCGCTGGTCGAGCCGGTGGACCGATCCCACGGATTACGCCGCCTGCCAGGAATTTGCTGCGCGCGCGCGCGGTATCGCCGCACAGGCGATCCGCTATATGTCGGTGCGCGATCCAAACCACCGCGCGAACATCGCTTTGCTCGATCCCGCGGGATTTGCGGCCGCGGCCCCGACGGTCGAGCGTACTTGGCATTTCAGATACGAGGCCGGAAGCCTCACGGCCTTCGCCGCATTCCCTTCAGCCGAGCGACATGCCTTCACGTTCGAAATGTTCGGTCTCGCCCCACCCTAACCTCGTTCGGCTTCGCTGGAGCGGCAGGGGTCTGCCCCTCACGCCGGTTCGCTTGCCTTGAGCGTTCGAGCCGCAGCATCGACCGCCTTCCAGGCTGCGCTGGCCAGGCTGGCACCGGTGCTGCAGCGGCGGACGCCGAGGGCGGCATATTCGGCGATGCGGCTATCATAATCCCCGACGACGACGTTGACCGGCTTGGGGGCGACTGCAGCGACCAGTTCAGCAATGGCGCCGGGATCGAGAATGAACGGCACGAACAGGCAATCGGCGCCGGCATCGGCATAGGCCACGGCGCGGGCGATGCTCTCGGCCGGGGTCATTCCGGGCACGCGAAAATTCTCGTTACGGCCAATCAGCATGACCTGCGCGTCGGCGGCGTCGATCGCGGCGCGCGCGGCAATGATGCGATCCACTGCCAGCGCCATATCGTACATCGCGCTGCCCGACCAATCCTCGATCGAGATGCCGGCGACGCCGGTATCGACCGCGAGCGTGACGTTGGCGGCGACGTCATCAGGCGCGTCGGCAAAGCCGTTTTCGAAATCGGCGTTCACCGGCAGGTCGGTCGCGGCGACGAGCAGGCGCAGGTGGGCCAGCACTTCGTCGCGCGTCAGTTCGCCATCATCCTTGCCGGCCGCCCAGGCCGCGCCCGCGCTGGTCGAGGCGAGTGCCCTGAAGCCGAGCGCGGCAAGCCGCACCGCGCTGCCCGCATCCCATGCATTCGGTA
>DATMIP010000148.1:0-7217 GCA_035554515.1 Sphingomonas sp.
ATAGGTGACGACCAGCGTCGGCGTGTAATTGGTCTTGGTCTGCGACCACAGGCTCACGACATCGTCGTAGAAATGCTCGACCGGCAGATTATGCTCGAGCGTCGCATTGCCGTCCTGGATCAGCGATATGTCCATCGTGTAGAGCGACCCGCCCTCGGGCACGACTTCCATATTTTCCGCCTGCGCTGCGGCGACCACCATCTGCCTTTGTTCGCGCCGGGGTTGGTTATAGTTTTTGACGCTGCGCGCGCCTTCGGATTTCAGGCGGCGGATATCCGCCAGCGCATCGTCGTAGCTATTGATCTCGGCATAAACGTCGGGCGCCTTGGCGCCGTAGATGATCTCGCCGGTGGAGAAGATGCGCGGCGCAATGATCTTGCCGGCGCGTTCCATCTCCGATGCCGGGAAAATCTCCGCCGACCGCGCCGATGGATCGTGGATGGTCGTCGTGCCCATCGCGAGATTGACGATCGACGACCAGTTTTGCTGCGGAATGATGTCGTCATCGCCCTGCGGGCCGTGCGCGTGGGCGTCGACCAGGCCGGGGATGATCGTCTTGCCACGCACATCGACCATTTTCGCACCGGCTGGAATCGCGACCGATGCTCGCGTGCCGATCGCGACGATGCGATCCCCCCGGATCAGGATCGTGCCATCCTCGACGATCCCGCCCTCCTTGTCGGCCATCGTCACGATGCGCGCACCGGTGAAGGCGACCATCCCGCTTGGCTTGTCCGCCGCGACGTCCATCGACAGCGACACGCCCGATCGCGACGCCTGAAATTTGGCGGCCTCGTCGTCGGCTGGCGCCGCGCGAAACAGGTCGGCGGTCCGGGCCGTATAAAGGGTCGGGCCCATGCTCCAATGGATCTGCGCGCCGTCGTTCGACCAGTTGATGAAGTCAGCGCCGTCCGCGCTTATCCGCGTCGCCGGCAGCGGCCCTCCCTTCTGGTCGACCTCGACATTCTGCGTACCCGGCATCAGCGGCATGACGAACGCCTGATAATTCTGGCGGAAAGCGAGATATTCGCCGTTCGGCGAAACCGCATAATCGTTGACGAGATCGCCGACAGCGTGGACGCGCTTCGTGCCGCCGCTCAGGTCGGTACTGACCAGCTGGCGCTTCCCATTTTCGGCCATGATCATGAACACCCGGTCGTTGGCGGCCCCATATTGCGGTTCGGCCCCGTCCTTGGCGATGCGGATCGGTGCCCCGCCACTCGCCGCCACGCGATACACGCCGGGATTGTCGCTGGCGCGTGCCGCAGTGAGCGCGCCACCGCTCCCGCGCTCGAAGGCGATCGTCCTGCCGTCGGGCGAGAATTTCGGGCGCGCATAGTGGCCCGCGATCGTCGTTACATTGCGAGCCGCGCCGCCGCCCGCCGGAACCGTACGGATCTGGCCCAGCCCGGCGTCGGTCCAGCCGACGAAGGCGATCGTGCGCCCGTCCGCCGACCAGGTCGGCCACAATTCCATCTCGGCCTCGTCGCCCTTGACGAGGCGTCGTGGTGCCCCGCCGGCGAGCGGCTTGATCCACAATTTGCCGAGCGTTTCGAATACCACCTGCCGCCCGTCCGGCGAGACGCTCGCCCAGCGCGGCATCCTCGTCGCGAATCGATCGGGCGCAATCTCCACCTGCGGGTGCACCGCATCGATAACCATGCGCGTGTCGTCGACCCGGAACGGAATCTCGCGCGCGTTCGCACCGTCCGCATCGACCCGCCGGATCTTGCCGCCCGCCCAGAACAGCATCGACCGGCTGTCGGGCGTCCACGCCATGTTCGGATAGACGCCGGTGACCGCCCATGTCTCCTGCACGTCGCGATCGAGCTCGCCATAGATTTTGCGTTCGGACCCGGAGGTGAAGTCTTTCACCCACAAGCTCGTGCGGCCATGATCGCGGCGGACGAACCCGATCTTCTTGCCGTCGGGTGAGGGAGTCGGGCGGACCGATCCGCCGACGCCGGACACCGCGGTCGTGACCTCGCCGGTTTCGATATCATAGCGCTCGATCTCGAACAGATCGGTGTGCGAGTTCTGCGCATATTCGAAGATCGGCCCCGGCGTTATGTTGCGGGTATAATAGATGGCCTTGCCATCCGGCGCGTAGATCGGTTCGCCCAGCTCTTTCTGCAGCTGCTCGCTGGCGCGCTTGACCAGCTGGACCCCGCCACCGCCGGAGACGTGATAGAGCCACACTTCGCCGGTGCCGAGCGAACGGCCGGTCGTGAAATGCTTCTTGGCGACGATGAAGCGCCCATCGGGCGACCAGGATGGCTGGTTGAGGAGGCGGAAATCCTCCTTGGTCAACTGGCGTTTGTCGCTACCGTCGACATTCATGATCCAGATATTGTCGCCACCGCCCCGATCGGAGGTGAAGGCGATGCGTTTGCCATCGGGCGAGAAGCGCGGCTGATGCTCGTAAGACAGGCCCTGGGCGATCCGCGTCGGCACGCCGCCCGCAACCGGCATCGTGTAGATGTCGCCGAGCAGATCGAACGCGATCAATTTGCCGTCGCGCGACACGTCGACATTCATCCAGGTGCCATTGTCGACCGCGATGCGCACTTCGCGGGTGCGGAGGCCGGCGGGCGCCTCCACATTCCATTTTGCAGGCTTCTTCTGCTCGGCGGCAGCTGCGGCGGGCGCCGGGCCGGTAGCGGGCGGCGCCGGTGGCTTCAATGGGCCGGTCACCTTCTGGGTCGGATCGAGCGCCTGATTCTCCGGCGCCTGCGTCTGGTCGACGGGCGGCTTTTCGGGGGGAGGCGGCGGCGTCTGTGCGATGAGCTCGCCGGCGATCAGCGTTGCCGCAACGGCTGCGGTTACCCGAGACTTCATCTATATTCCCTCGCTTCGGCCACCATCCTGTCCGGCGGCGGCGCCAATGAACACCAGCCGCTTCCAGAATGCCAGCGCCCGCGGGGACGCCCGCCGACGCGATGGAGCCGCACACCCCCGGCGCGGTTGAAGCCCGACGCGAAATCATCGAGAAAAATACCGGCGTCGCGAATCTCGACGCGCAGGCGCGGGGAGCCGGCAAGCCAGTGTCCAAACTGCAGCATGAATATACCAGCCGGATCGCTTGGACGGGCAATCGCGGCGAAGGGACGAGCAGCTATCGCGCCTATGACCGGACCTGGGACATCGCGACTCCCGGCAAGCCTGTGGTCCATTGTTCGAACGATCCGCTGCTGGGCGGCAATCCCGCTTTGGCCAACCCGGAAGATCTGCTCCTCTCGTCGCTCGCCGCGTGCCACATGCTCTGGTACCTGCATTATGCAAGTGAGGCGGGGATGGTGGTCCTGTCCTATCAGGATGATCCGGTCGGCGTCGGCGAGACCAGCCCCAGCGGAGCGGGGCGCTTCCTCAGCGCACTATTGAGACCGCATATAGTGATGCGCGCCGGCAGCGATCTCGCCAAAGCGGATGCGATCCACCATCGCATCCACGAAGTCTGCTTCATCGCGCGCTCGGTCAATTTCCCGATGTCCTGCGCGGCGACCTACGCCACTGCCTGATCGCCGGCGGGGTAGCGCATGTTTATCGCGCGAGCCTCCCGCCTCCCAATGCGGATGCACGAAAATGCGCTGCTCGGACGCCGGCATGGCCGCCGCGCCCGTTGGTTGATTCAATGATGACTTGGTGAGCGGAACATGCATCGTTTTTGGATCGAGTCGCTTGGCATTCTGGCCGGTGCGGCGAGGGAGAGGAAAATGACGGGATCGTTGAAATTGATCGTGATCGCTTCGCTCGCAAGTGCCCCGCTCGCCCTTCCGGCAGCGCCGCTCCCGCCGGCGATCGCCAAGGCGGCCGCCAACCCCGCGCGCGGTGATCAGGTGAAGCAGGATCCCCGCCGGCATGGTCCGGAAATTCTCGCCTTCGCCGGGGTGAAGCCAGGCGACAAGGTGCTCGATCTGATCCCCGGCGGCGCCTATTGGACGCGACTGTTCGCGGGCACCGTCGGCCCCCGGGGCCATGTCTACGGCATCTGGCCCAGGCCTTATGCGGCCGAGGCGGGGCGCGACACGATCAATTATGCGGCGCTGCCAAAACAAGGCTATCCCAACGTGTCGCTGGCGATCCAGCCCGCGACCGAACTTACCGTCCCCGAAAAGGTCGATCTGGTCTTCACCGCGCAGAATTATCACGATTATCCCGACAAATTCATGGGTTCGCTCGATCCCGCGATTTTCAACAAGGCGGCCTATGCCGCGCTCAAGCCCGGCGGGACCTTGCTGATCATCGATCATCAGGACGCGCCCGGCACCGGCATGCGCAACACCGATAAGCTCCACCGCATCGAAGGCGCGATCGTCAAAAAGCAGGTGGTCGCCGCCGGCTTCCGCTTTGTCGGAGAGAGCAGGCTGCTCGCCAATCCCGCCGACGATCACACGAAGCTGGTGTTCGACAAGGCGATTCGCGGCAGGACCGATCAATTCATCTACAAATTCCGCAAACCGGGCTGAAAGCCGGCCCGGTCAGGGCGCCCGAAAAACAAGCAGATAAAATAACGCCGCGGATATCGCTATCCGCGGCGTCCCCCTTTAACGGCCAAGTCAGCCGAAGCTTACCGCCGTCCGCTTGCGGCGCATCGCGCTGCCGACAAGGCCGAAACCGCCGACCATCATCGCCCAGGTTGCGGGCTCGGGCACGTCCGGCTTGATGTCGGTCAGGTTGGTGAAGACGAAGACCTCGTCATGGAAATTCTGGTCGCCGCCGCCGTAAATATCCTCGAACTGGACGAGCGTGCCGGCGGGAACGGATCCAAAACCCGGAAATGCCTCGAACTTGATATGCTCGAACGCGTCGGCGTTGAGCGTGACATCGGTGTAGAAAGTGTCGCCGGTCGTATCGACGAGGATGTAGAAGGTCAGCTCATCACCAAGGTCGGCATGGCCGAAGTTGAGCTGGTCGCCGTAGACAGACGAGTGATTCTGCAGACCGAGCAGGCCGGTATCGACGCCGTTGATCAGCAGGCCGAGCCGCTCATCATAGGATGCCGTCGAGCCCACGAAATAGGCGACGACATCGCCCGAGGTGGAAGCATAGAAATTCGTCGCCTGTGCGGCTCCAGCGGTGACGGTCGCGAGCGCGGTTGCGGCGACTAATCCAAGAAACTTACTCATTCATCCTCTCCCCAATAGTGTGGTAACTTTTCCATTAACAGCCACCCTGAGTCAATTGGACTCGCCGGTCGGCGATGATTTTGATGGTTAACGCAAGTTCGCTTGGCGCTGCTACGATACATCTTACACATTTCTGTAACATTGGCCGGCCCTCTGTTTCCGGCACGCTTTGCTGAAATATCCTGGCCGAACATCGCTCGACGGCTGCCGATCGACATCTTCGGGAACATACTCAACGCCCCGTCAGCTTTCGGATCTAACCTGGTCCGCGCCCCAATCCGTCAGTTCGTTTCTGCACCTTTTTTCACTTTTCCCCGGCAGGCATCAGCCACCCGGTGGCGTGTGCACCGGATCGAACACCGACCATCCCGTCCGCTGCACCAGCCGCTCGAGCGCAGCCATCCCGAGCCGGCTATTGCCGCGCTCGTTGATCCCCGGCGACCAGACAGCGATCGATGCGCAGCCGGGCGCGATCGCCAATATGCCCCCGCCGACGCCCGATTTGCCCGGAAGGCCGACGCGAAACGCGAATTCGCCCGATCCGTCATAATGACCGCACGTCAGCATCAGCGCATTGATGCGCCGCGCGCGTTCGGGGGAAACGACACGCTTCCCGGTTTCCGGGTTTATCCCCCGCGCCATCAGAAAGCGCCCGGCAAGAGCGAGCTGACGGCAGCTCATCGCGATCGCGCAATGGTGGAAATAGACGCCCAGCACGCGTTCGACCGGATTCTCCAGATTGTCGAACGCGCGCATATAATTGGCGAGCGCGGCGTTGCGGAAACCCGTCGCCTGCTCGGCGCGCGCCACCACCTCGTCGATAAAGATCGCGTCGTCCCCGGCAAGCGCACGAACGAAGCGCAATATCTCGCCGAGCGCGTCACGCGGCTCGTGGCCGGCCAGGATCATGTCGGAAATGACAATCGCTCCGGCATTGATGAACGGATTGCGCGGAACCCCATGTTCGCTTTCGAGCTGGACGATCGAGTTGAACGCGGTGCCCGACGGCTCCCGCCCCACCCGATCCCAGATGCGGTCGCCGACGCGCCCGAGCGCCAGCGTGAGCGTAAACACCTTGGAAACGCTCTGGATGGAAAAGGGCAGATCGGCATCGCCGGCGAGGTGACAGGCGCCGTCGGCGGTCGCCACCGCGATGCCGAACCGCGCCGGATCGACACCCGCCAGCGGCGCGATATAGTCGGCGACGCGGCCGCGATCGCGTTCGGCCGCCATTTCGGCAGCGATCTCCGCGACGGTTGAACCCAGATCGTCCATCGGGGGACTTATAGCAGGTGAAGCGGGCGCCGCGCCTAACGGAGATGCGTTTACGCCCGCCGGCCCCTAAAGGAAGGCAATGACCGACACGATACGGATCGCCACCGACGCGATCAGCGCGGAAATCAGTCCGCTTGGCGCCGAATTGCAGCTGTTGCGCGACGAAGCCGGGCGCGATCTTCTGCACGACGGCGATCCCGCTTTCTGGACTGGGCGCGCCCCCATCCTCTTCCCGATCGTCGGGGCCGTTCGTGACGACCGGATCCTGGTCGACGGCACCTTCTACCCGATCGCCAAACATGGTTTTGCCCGCCGCAGCCGCTTCACGCTCGTCGAACGGGCGCCGGCGAGCGCGACCTTCCGCCTCACCGCCAACGACGTTACCCGCGCACAATATCCGTTCGACTTCCAGCTCGACCTGCGCTTCACAGTCAGCGACGCGTCGCTCGAAGCGCGGGCGACTCTCGCCAACCCCGGCGATGCGCCGTTGCCGGCAAGCTTCGGCTTCCACCCCGCCTTTCGCTGGCCTTTGCCGTGGGGCGGGGCGCGCGCCGATCACCGCCTGATTTTCGCACAGGATGAAACAGCTCCGATCCGCCGTATCGACGCGGCCGGCCTGCTCAGGCCCGATCGACAGCCGACGCCGGTCGCGGTCAACGAACTGGCACTAAGCGACCGATTATTCGACGACGATGCGCTTATCTTCGATGCGCTCGCCTCGCGCGCCGTGCGCTTCGGCGTGCCAGGCGAACGCACGATAGATGTCGCCTTTCCGGCAATGTCGCTGCTGGGCGTGTGGACCAAGCCGGGCGCACC
>DATMIP010000149.1:0-2737 GCA_035554515.1 Sphingomonas sp.
GCCGGGGCCGCTGAAAATTGGCCCGATGCCGCGTCCGGAAACGCAGCGGCCCCGGCCTCCGCCGGGGCGACGTCAAGCCGGGCGGCCGGCTTTTTCCTCATGGCCCGAAACGCCCTCGCGCCGATCCAGTTCGGCCAGCACATCGGCGAGCGGTACCCCGGCGTCGGCCAGCAGGACCAGCAGATGAAAGACCAGGTCGGCGGCCTCGCCCGTCAGCGCAGCCTTGTCTTCAGCGAGCGCGGCGACGATCGTCTCGACCGATTCCTCGCCGAGTTTGCGCGCGATCTTCGGACGCCCCTTGGCGAACAGGCTCGCAACATAGGAGGACGCGGGATCGGCACCCTTGCGGCTGGCGATTGTCGCTTCAAGGCGGGCAAGCGTGTTGGGCATAAGTCTCGCTTACCCCGCGTGCGACCGCACCGGCAATCCCGCCGCCGCAAGCGCCGCATGGGCTTCCGCCACGCTATGCTCGCCGAAATGAAAGATGGAGGCGGCGAGCACCGCGCTGGCATGGCCCTGGGTAATGCCGGCAACCAGATCGTCGAGCGTACCGACGCCGCCACTCGCGATCACCGGAACCGATACCGCGTCGGCGATGGTGCGGGTCAAAGCGAGATCGTAGCCGCCACGGGTACCGTCATTGTCCATTGACGTGACGAGCAATTCGCCCGCGCCGAGTTGGGCGAGCCGCACTGCATGTTCGATCGCGTCGATACCGGTCGCCCGTCGCCCGCCATGAGTGAAAATCTCCCACCGGCCGCGTCCGACCGCCTTGGCATCGACCGCGCCGACCACGCATTGCGCGCCGAAGCGGTCGGCGAGGTCCGCCGCCAGTTCGGGCCGGGCAACCGCCGCCGAATTGATCGCGACCTTGTCGGCGCCTGCCAGCAGGAGAGCGCGCGCGTCATCGGGGGTACGGACGCCACCGCCGACAGTGAGCGGCATGAAACAGACCGCCGCCGTGCGAGCCACCACGTCGAGTATGGTGCCCCGATCCTCGTGGCTGGCGGTGATATCGAGAAAACAAAGCTCGTCGGCGCCCGCGGCGTCATAGATCTTCGCCTGCTCCACCGGGTCGCCCGCATCGGCGAGATCGAGGAACTGGACACCCTTGACCACGCGCCCGCCCGCCACATCGAGACAGGGGATGACGCGGACGCGGACGGTCATAGGCTCTCGTCACGCGCCAGGCGCAACGCCTTGCGCAGGTCAAGCCTGCCCTCGTAGAGCGCCCGGCCGCAAATGACGCCCTCGATACCCTCGCTCGCATGGCGCGCCAGATCAGCAATGTCCGCGAGGCCCGCCACTCCACCGCTCGCGATTACCGGGAGGCGCGAGTTGCGCGCCAGTTCAGAGGTTGCCCGCACGTTGCAACCCTTGAGCATACCGTCGCGGCCGACATCGGTGAACAGGGCGGCCGCAACGCCGACATCGGCGAAACGATTGGACAGTTCGACGGCGGTCATGTCCGAGATTTCGGCCCAGCCATGCGTGGTGACCATGCCGTCGCGCGCGTCGACCGCGACGACTATCCGCCCCGGCAGCGCCTTGGCTGCTTCGCGGACAAGTTCGGGATCCTTGAGCGCGGCGGTGCCGAGCACGACCCGCGATACGCCGCGCTCGAGCCAGCGGTCGATCGCCGCGCGGTCGCGTATCCCGCCGCCGACCTGAACCTTGCCGGGAAAGCTTTCCACGATTTCGGCGACGATCGTTCCATTGACCGACGAGCCCGCGAACGCGCCGTCGAGATCGACCACATGGATATGGCCGGCGCCTTGTTCGTGGAACACGTTCGCCTGCGCGACCGGATCGTCATTGTAGATCGTCGCACGCTCCATATCGCCCTCGGCGAGGCGCACGACCTTGCCGCCCTTGAGATCGATCGCGGGGTAGATGATGATGCTCATTCAGGGACGCCAATCGAGGAAGCGGGCGAGAAAGGCGAGGCCATAGGCCTGGCTTTTCTCGGGATGGAATTGCACGCCGATCAGATTGTCGCGCGCAACCGCCGCGGTGACAATGCCGCCATGATCGGTGGTGGCGGCAAGCGTGGCCGGGTCGGCGGTCTGAAATGCGAAACTGTGGAGGAAATAAGCCTCGCCGGGAAGGATGAGGGCGTGCGGCACGACCGGCACTACGTCGTTCCAGCCCATGTGCGGCACGCGCGCTGCCGGATCGTCGGGCTCGAGCCTGGCTACGGTGCCTGATATCCAGCCGAGGCCGGGATGCGTTCCGAACTCTTCCCCAGCTTGCGCCATCAGCTGCATGCCGACGCACACTCCCAGAAAGGGGACGCCGCCGCCGATCACGCGTTCGTTGAGCACATCCACCATGCCGGGAACCGCGGCGAGCGCGCCCATACATGCCGCGAAGGCGCCTACGCCCGGCAACACAATGCGATCGGCATTGCGCACATCTTCCGGATGCGCCGTGACCAATATATTGCTCGCCCCAGCCGCCTTCAGGGCGTTTTCGACCGAATGGAGGTTGCCGGCACCATAATCGATGAGGGCAAGGGTCATGACGAAGCCGTCATGCCAGCGGAAGCTGGCATCTCGGGAGGGAGCAAGCGAGCAAGCCTCACGAGACCCCGGCTCTCGCTGGGGTAACGGACGAGAGGGATTTCACGCCAGAGGCCCCGGCCTCCGCCGGGGCGACGGGTTTCACCCACCCAGCGTCCCCTTGGTCGAAGGGATCGTGTCGCCCTTGCGCGGATCGATCTCGACGGCCTGGCGCA
>DATMIP010000150.1:0-3358 GCA_035554515.1 Sphingomonas sp.
CTGACCGTCCTTGAATATTTCAACTCGACCCACGGCGCCCGCAAGGGTCTCGCGGATACGGCGTTGAAGACCGCCAATTCGGGCTATCTGACCCGCCGCCTGGTCGACGTGTCGCAGGATTGCGTCGTCGTCGAGCTCGACTGCGGAACCGAACGTGCGCTGGAAATGCGCGCAATCGTGCAGGGCGGTTCGACCATCGCGTCGCTGGGCGAGCGTATCCTGGGCCGCACGACGGCCGAGGACATCCTCGACAGCAAGAATGGCGAAGTGGTCGTCCCCGAAGGCACGTTGCTCGACGAAGCGATGGTCACGTCGATTGAGGCGGTGTCCCCGCAGGCCGTGAAGATCCGCTCGCCTTTGGTGTGCGAATCCAAGGGTGGCGTGTGCGCGGCCTGCTATGGTCGTGACCTTGCCCGCGGTACGCCGGTCAATATCGGCGAAGCGGTCGGCGTCATCGCGGCCCAGTCGATCGGCGAGCCGGGCACGCAGCTTACGATGCGTACCTTCCACATCGGTGGTGCCGCGCAGCTCAACGAGCAGTCGAACCTGGAAGCAGTGTCCGACGGCAAGATCGAGCTTCGCGGGCTGCCGACGATCACGAACCCGCGTGGCCAGCGCATCGCGCTCAGCCGGTCGGGTGAAATCGCGATCGTCGACATGGACGGCCGCGAGCGTTCCACCCATCGCCTGCCTTATGGTGCGCAGCTCATGGTCGACGATGGCCATATCGTCTCCAAGGGCGATCGCATCGCGCAGTGGGATCCGGCCTACATGCCGGTGATCACCGACAAGAAGGGCATGATCCGTTACCAGGATCTGATCGAGAACCGCACGGTTCGCGAGGAATCGGACGAGACGACGGGTCTTACGCAGCGCGTGGTGATCGAGGATGTGGGCCGCTCCAAGAAGGAGGATCTGCGTCCGCGCATCACCCTGCTGGACGAGGCTTCGGGCGAAACCGGCATATCGCGGCTGATCACGGGCGCGGTCATCGCGGTCGAGGACGGGCAGATGGTCGAGGTCGGCGAAGTGCTGGCACGCGTTCCGCGCGAAGCGGCGCGTACCCGTGACATTACCGGCGGTCTGCCGCGCGTCGCCGAGCTGTTCGAAGCGCGCAAGCCCAAGGAAAACGCGATCATCGCGAAGATCTCGGGCCGCGTCGAATTCGGCAAGGATTACAAGGCCAAGCGCAAGGTCATTATCCGTCCGGACGATGGCTCGGAGCCGGTCGAGTATCTCGTGCCGAAGTCGAAGACGATCGACGCGCAGGAAGGCGATTACGTCAAGCGCGGCGACAATCTGATCGGCGGCTCGCCGGATCCGCACGATATCCTCGAGGTGCTCGGCATCGAGCCGCTCGCGGAATATCTCGTGTCGGAAATCCAGGAAGTCTATCGATTGCAGGGCGTGAAGATCAACGACAAGCATATCGAGACGATCGTTCGTCAGATGCTGCAGAAGGTCGAGATCACCGCCGCTGGCGACACCACCCTGCTCCCCGGCGAGCAGGTCGATCGCGAGGAGATGGACGAGATCAACGCCAAGCTCGGCAAGGGTGAGACGCCGGCGGAGGGCAAGCCCATCCTGCTCGGCATCACCAAGGCCTCGCTCCAGACGCGTTCGTTCATCTCGGCGGCATCGTTCCAGGAAACGACGCGTGTGCTCACCGAGGCTTCGGTGCAGGGCAAGATCGACAATCTGAACGGGCTCAAGGAGAATGTGATCGTCGGCCGGCTGATCCCGGCGGGTACGGGCGCGGGCATGAACCGCCTGCGTGTCACCGCTTCGTCGCGCGACGCAGCATTGCGGGCTTCGCAGCGCAGCCTCGCGGCGGCGATCGTCGCGCCGCGGACGGCCGCCGAGGAGCATGCCGCCGAGCTCAAGCGTCCGGTCGAGGCCGATACCGGCAGCGACCCGCTGGGTGAGGTTGTGGGCGAAACCCACGGCACCGATGCCGATGCGGGCGATTATCTGAACAGCTGAAGCCGCTGCTCAACTGAACGAAAAAGCCGCCGTCCACATAAGTGGGCGGCGGTTTTTTCATGCCGGTCGCTTATGCATGCGGATGCGGCGCTCAATCGCGGTCCGTCGGCGCGCCCAAGGGGAACATGTGCCGGTAGGGTCGCGCCTCGTCGAGCGCACGCGCGTAGCTCGGGCGCTGGAGCAGCCTTTGCCGATAGGCATGGAGCGCGGCGAATTGGGGCGGGATCGGGTGCGTCCAGTCGGCATAGAGCAATGCCGGAGCGGCGGCACAATCAGCCAGGCTGAATTCGCCCGCGACCCATGTCCGCTCCACCATGCGCCGATCCAGCAAAGCATAAGCGGTTTCGAGCATGGTCTTCCATTTGGCGCCGCCCTCCCCATCGTCGGGTTCGCGGCCGATCGCCAGATAGACGATCCGCTGCTGGGGATAATTGACGTAATTGTCGAAGAAGCGGTCCCACATCCGCACATCAACCGCGATCATCGGGTCTTCGGGCACCAGCCGCGTCGTTTCGGGGAAGCGCGCGTCGAGATATTCGATGATGCTGGTCGTCTCGAAGATCAGCACGCCATCATGGTCTAACGCCGGCATCTTGCCGATCGGCCAGAGTCTGACGAATTCGCCCGCGATCGGCTCGCTCCCGTCGAGCATCAGCGGCTCGAAAGGAATGTCCTTCTCGTAAAAGGCAGTCTTCGCCTTCTGTACGTAGGAGGAGAGCGGATGGAGATAGAGTGAGAGCGTCATTTCGACTCCAAGCCCCGACTTCTCACCGCGCCGCGGATTTTTCGCGGGGCCGGCGGGCGCTGGTAGATTTTGAAGGTTACGTGCTTTTGAAACTGGCGGTGGGGCCGTTGGCGATGTTCCCACCCTCGGCAGGGCGAGCGATCCCGTTTCCGTATTGGCGGATCAGTGCCCTGCCGAGGGTGGACTATGCGCTGTCTGGTTCGTCAGTTCGCCCGGGGCGGTAACCACCACTTGAGCACGCCGCATTTGCCGTCCTTCGTTCATTGAACGGCGACTCGGCGCTTTCGATTTCCGCGGAGCGATGCTCCCGTTAGCCCAAAGCCGATGATCAGCATTGCCCAACTGGCTGGCTCTGGAACAGCCTGTGCTGCAGCGAGCTGTATCGAGACATGGGTGGGAAAGAAATTTCCATACGCATATTCAAGCATCGTATCGTTGAAATCGACAGTATAAATCTGGAACCAGCCTGACACATCGTCACCAGGTCCGACTACATGGTCCAGCGGGTCCGTATAGTTGGACGAATTGACAATGTTGTTCACAGTGCTCGATAAAGAAGCCTCTAGGACATTGAGCACGCCGGGAACAGAGGTAGTAGCTAGCCGCCGGTCTTCTGTATGGTAAACTATC
>DATMIP010000151.1:0-11438 GCA_035554515.1 Sphingomonas sp.
GGACCGGCAATGTCTTCGATCCGACAGCCGGCGAAGCGGGCGCCTACGATGCGATCAACTTTGGCGGAACCGCGGACGTTCCGGAGCCAGCCTCCTGGGCGATGATGCTCGCCGGCTTCGGCCTCATCGGCGGAGCATTGCGGACGAGGCGGACTGCCACCATCAGCTATATCTGATCCCTGCGTCGTTTGGGTGGGGGAGAACAGGTTTCGCCCCCACCGATCCTCACTGCTCCAGCGCGGCGCCGCAACCTATCGATAGTTGAAGCTGACCGAGATGCGCTCGTCCCTGGCATCGCTCGGCATCACTTCATGCCGCAGCCAGCTTTCCCACAGGAAGATCGCGCCGGGGCCGGGCTCGACATAGACGAAGGTCCGCAGCTCGGGCGCGGCGTCGGGCAGGCGCCCGGGTGCGGCCATCATCATAGGCAGCCGCGGATCCTCCAGCTTGAGCGCGCCCGATCCGGGCGGGACGGTGATGTAGATCGTACCCGAGACGATGCTGTGCGGGTGGATATGGCCCGAATGGGTACCGCCGCGCTTCATCACATTGACCCACAGGCTGTCGAGCTTGAGCGGGCGGGCGAGATCGAAGGCACAATCCTTTGCGAAGGCAGCAACGTGGCGGTTCAGCGTCCTGACGAGATCGGCGAAGGTCGGATCACGCCGCGGCAGATCGTTGAGCGAGGCATAGGATGTGTAGCCGCGATAATGGTGCGCTTTCGACCAGGTGCGGCCGGCGCGATCATCCTCGGCGAGCGTGCGACAGCTATGGTCGAGCGCGTCGAGCAGGTCCGCATCGTCGAGCGCGCCTTCGTAGAAGCGAGTGGTGAAGAGGCTGCGCGTGGTCATTTGGCCCGGATAGGCAATCGACCGCGCCAACGCCAGAAAGCTGTCTCAGCTCCTGTTGAAATGCCGAGACGATCCGTTGTCACGTAGCGCGCCCGGATGGGAGGAGCGCGATATTCAAGGGATTATGTCCCGGCGCGGGGCGGTGCCGGCTGGATGTCCTTGCTCCAGAGCTGTTCGCCGGCAGCGTTCACGATAGCGATCCGTAACGTACGGCTTTCCGGATCGATCTCGCCCAGGCCGAAGAATTGCAGCCCCGCTCGCGGACTGTTGTCCGGTACCGGCGCAGGAACCGCCGCGAACGCCATTTCGGGCCCGAAGGTCGGATCGAGCGGGTTCATCGTCAGATTGCCGGTGCCGGCGTTGATCGGACCGGCGACAATCTCCCAAAAAGGTTCGAAATCACCCGAGGCCGCACGATCAGGATGATAGTGGATCGCGGCCGCATAATGAACGTCCGCGCTGATCCAGATCGTGTTGGCTATCCGCTCGCGCCGGATGAAAGCCAGCAGATCCGCGATCTGCGCTTCCCTGCCCCCCGGGGCTCCGGGCCTGCCATTGGCGATCGCCTCGATGCCGCCGGCCGCCACATCCTTGTTCAGGTCCGGAACGGTGAGAGACAGGGGCATATCGGAGGCGATCAGCTTCCATGTGGCGGTGGAGGCGCGGAGCGCGCGTTTGAGCCATGTGACCTGATCGGCCTCCATGATACCGGCCCCCGGGCCGATCGCCGCCGCCCCCGCATTCGGCGCCTTGCGACTTCGCTCGTCCAGCAGGAAAACGTCGAGTAGCGGGCCCATCGAAAAGCTGCGCTGGATGCCCGTGGCGCCACGACCGACACGCATCGGGTTGAAATCGAGCATCGCCTGCCGACTCCACGAGGCCAGCGCGCGCATGCCGGGGCCGGATGCCAGCGGCTTATCCGGAAACCAGTTGTTGCGAACCTCATGATCGTCCCACTGAACGAACATCGGCACTTCGGCGAGGAAGCGGCGCTTGTTGGCATCCAGCAGATTATAGGCAAAGGCCCCGCGGAAATCGTCGAGTGAGGCCGCAATCCTGGCCTTGGCAGGCGTCATGAGATTGCGCCACGTGCCGCCCCCCGCCAATGCCACCTCGGCTTCCAGGGGGACGTCGGCATAGATCTGGTCGCCCTGATGGATGAACAGATCGGGTTCCAGCTTCCGCATTGCCTCGTAAATCCGGTAGCCGCCCAGGTCCGGATTGATGCCATAGCCCTGCCCGGCCTCGTCGCCCGCGAAGGTGAAGCGGATCGGGCGGAGGCCATTGCCCGGCAGGCGCAACCTTCCCGCCGTCCACGGGCCGATCGCGCGCGCGTCGTCAGGGTCATGGAAGGCGACGCGATAATGGAGCGCCTCACCCGGTGGCAAGCCATCGAGGTCGAGCCGCGCGGTCAATCCGCTCGCCGCCGTAGCCAATGGCCCGTCGCGACGGACAACCTGGGCGAAATCGGGATCGCGCGACCATTCGACGATCATCCGCGCCGGACGATCGGCCGCAGCCCAGATCATGGCGCGGTCCGAGAGGAGGTCACCGCTCATGACACCGAACGGCATTGTCGGGCGCGCCTTGTCCGGCACGAAACGCGCGGGTGCCCTGCCTCCGCGCAGCCAGACACCCGACAATGCCAATCCGCCGATGACGTCGCGTCGGTTCATGCCCCGCCTTTCCCGATCAGAAACGCCATGTCGCCCGAACATAATATTCGCGGCCGTTTGTGCCCAGCGCGCCCACCTCGGGATAAAGTAACCCGCCTCCTTGCGTCAGCGCGCGATCGGCTATCTTGTCGGGATAGGCATTGGTGAGGTTCAATATTCCGAGCCCCAGTGCCAACCGTGCGGCGACGCGATAGTCGGCAGCAACATCAACCGTGGTCACGGCGCCATATGTTTGCGGATTGAGAACCGATATCGCGGTGAAATGGCCGAAGCGAACCACCGTCGCGTCCAGGCCGAGGGGGCCGACATCGATCCTTCCACCAAGCGTGAGCTTATCCTTCGGCTGTGCCGTGTTGAGGAGTGCCAACGATACCGGCCCGAGCAGGGGCAGCGCGGGCAATACCAGGTTGGGAGCGCGGCGATCGGTATCGTTGTTCACCAGCGTGTAGCTTGCATTCAGATCGATGCGCGAGCTGGCGAGGCGGCCGCGCCAGTTTGCGGTGACCTCGAAGCCTTCGGTCGTGGTATCCAGCGCGTTGGTGAAAAAGCGAACTTGTGAGGCGTTGGTGATGCCGGCGTTACGCAACACCGCTGTCACCGCAGGACCGCTCAGCGTTTCGCTGAGCGCGATGCGATCCCTGATTTTGACGCGGAACAGGTCCGCCGCGAGCGTGAAGTGGCGGGTGGGGGTCAGGACGATGCCCGCGCTCAGGTTGCGCGATCGTTCGCGGCGTAATGGCTGCGCCCCGAGGGCCTGCGCAACGGGATCGGAAACCGCGAAGGTGCCGACATTCACCAATACACCCGCAACCGACTGCCCGGTGACCGTGCTGAAATAGCTCTGCTGGAGCGACGGCGCCCGGAAGCCGGTCGACGCACTCGCTCGGACGGCGATGATCGTGGCGGGCTTCACGAAGAGGCTGAGCTTGCCGGTGGTCGCGTTGCCGAAGTCGCTATAGCGCTCGTGCCGCACCGCCATGCCGAGCGTGACGAGCGAGACCGGTTTGAGTTCAGCGTCCAGATAGAAGCTCCAGGCGTGGCGATGCGCATCGACCGGATGAGGAGGATTGAAGCCGGGGAAGCCCTGGGCACCGGCGCCGGCAAAGGAAAGGGGATCGCCCGAACGAATGCGGTACGCTTCGCCGCGCCGCTCGGCTCCTGCCGCTACCGAAGCCCCGGAAAGCAGCGGAAGCGAGCGTTCCATCGTGATCGCCACGACGTTCTGGATGTATCGTGCCCCACCCGCCTCGAAGCTGGTCGGCCCGGTGAAACCCAGACTCGTGTTGACGGTGTCCGCAACCGAAAATTCGGACGTCGATCGCCCCCACGTTTCGCTGAGATCCCAGTTCCAGCCCGCCGCCTGCCCGCGCAGGCCAACAATTCCACCGAGGTCCTCCAGTTTCAATCGGATGTGCGGAACGAAACCGATTGGATAAATCGGCGAGACGGTCGGCGCGCGATATTGGGCGGGGCTGACCGAATGGCGGTGATTATACACCGCGTCGGCATAGGCTTCGGCGGACCCGATTTTTTGCCGCAGGCTGCCGGCAAACGAAGCATCGGTCGAGCGGGGATCCCCCTGCTCGCTCGTGATGCGGTGATAGCGGCTGTCGATCCCGGCACGGTTCGTGGCATCGCGCTGCCGCACTTCGGCCGTCAGGTTGAGGCTGCCGTCGGTTCCGAGCGCGAAGCCCTGGTTGAGGGTCGCCAGCCGCGTGGCACCGTCTCCTTTGCTCGTAATGCCGCTCTGTCCCGACGCGAAGCCAGCCTCCGAGCCTGACTTCAGGGTGATGTTGATCACTCCGGCGATCGCGTCCGAACCATATTGGGCGGCGGCGCCGTCGCGAAGGATCTCCACCTTCGAAATGGCGGCAAGCGGAATCGCGTTCAGGTCTACGGGGACCGAACCGCGGCCCACTACATTGTTGAAGTTGATGACCGAAGACCCATGCCATCTTTTTCCGTTCACGAGCACGAGCACCTGATCGGGCGCCAGCCCGCGCAGCGAAGCCGCGCGCGTATTCGCCGCGGACGGCGCAGTGGCGGAGCGTGCATAGTTGAATGAAGGCGCAAGGAACTGAAGCGCCCGGCTAAGATCCTGAAGCCCCCGCCCCTCGAGGTCGGCGGCGGAGAAAACATCGACGGGTGAGGGCGAATCGCTCGCTAGCCGTGCTTGTCCACGCGTGCCGAGGATAACGACCTCCTGCTCCGGACCGTCGGTTCGATCCGCATCCTGACCTGCCGCCGGAGTGCCCATAGCCGCTGAGCCTGCGGCGAGCAGCCCGCCAATCCACGTCTTCATCGGTCGATCCCCTGTCGAGCCGGGAGATACGGCGGAGGCCGCAGCCGAAGGAAGCGCGCAAAGCGCGATCGGTGTTGCATGTGGCACAACACTTTTGGCGAGGTGCACACGGCAACAGGGCAGACTGGACGGCGGCGAGTCGCGAAATTGTGACATTTCGGCGATAGCCATCGATACGCACCATCGAACCGAGGGCCGATGCTCCGTCAAACCCCGCCGCTTGCAGCTACCGAGGCGTTTCTGGCGGCAGCCGGCGCGCGGAGCTTTCGCGCGGCCGCAGCCAGCCTCGCGCTCAGTCCGTCCGCCTTTTCGCGCCGGATCCAGCTCCTCGAAGCCTTCCTGGGCGTGCCCCTGTTCCACCGATCAGGAGCCAGGGCGGAGCTAACCATCATTGGTGCGCGCTACCTTGCTGAGATCGCGCCCGCGGTTGAGGCCATCCGTCGTGCCTCGGCCGCAATTCGTACCCCCGAGCGCGAGAAATTGCGGCTTGCGACCTCGCACAGTCTTGCTGTCGAATGGTTGCTACCGCGGTTGCCAGTTGCGATGCGCGAATCCGGTACGCGCATCGAGCTGGTCGTGGCGACGGATCGGGACCTTCTGAAGGAGGGCTGTGCCGATCTTGCCATCTGGGGCGGCAGGGAGCCCGAAGGGGAAAGCGAACCGCTGATCACGCTGGACGCCGTGCCCGCCACCTGCGCCCGGCCCAATCCGCCCGGCAACCTGGACGAACTTGTAACGCGCCCGATGCTCGCCGTGCGCAACCCGCCCGACGTTTGGGCGCAGTGGCTGGCCGCGGTGGGCTATGACGGGCCGCCTCCCAGGATAGCCGCCGTTTACGATACTAACCAGCTATCCTACGAAGCGGCCGCTTCGGGATTGGGAGTGTCGCTCGCAGTGCCTCTGTTGGCCAACCGATATCTCCAGGACGAACGGCTCGTTCCATGCGCGGCACGGCCAGCGCCGACCGGGATGGCGTATTGGATCCACCATGCAGAAAATGTGGAAAGGCGCGATCCAATCGTCCGCAGGCTCACCGACTGGCTGAAACAGCAAGCAGTCGAGACCAAGCAGGAATTCCTTCGGCTCGCCCGGCATTGAATTGCCGTGGGGGCAAAGCCCGGACGCGCGCCCGCCCCGGCTACAAACGCAGCGCGACCTCGTTCATGAACCGGGCATCGTCGCCGGTCGCCAGCAGGTGCGCTTCGGCGGCGACCGCGCCCAGCATGTCGGCGAGATCGTCCATCTCGGCCTTGGCATAATTGCCGAGGACATAGCCGGTCACCCGATCCTTGTGGCCGGGATGGCCGATGCCGAGACGGACGCGGCGATAATCCTGGCCGAGATGCTGATCGATCGAGCGCAGGCCGTTATGGCCGGCGGCGCCCCCGCCCGTCTTCACCTTGACGCGGAAAGGATCGAGATCGAGCTCGTCGTGGAAAGCGGTAAGCGCATCGAGCTCGAGCTTGTAGAAGCGCAGCGCCTCGCCGACCGCGCGGCCGCTTTCGTTCATGAAGGTGGCGGGCTTGAGCAGCAGGACGCGCCGAGGGCCGATGCGTCCGGCCGAGGCCCAGCCCTGGAAGCCCTTTTTCCATGGCTCGAAACCATGGACTTCGGCGATCGCGTCGACGGCCATGAAACCGACATTGTGCCGGTTGAGCGCATAGTCCGCGCCGGGATTACCGAGACCGACCCAGATCTGCATGACGCGAAGACGTCACCCTGGCGAAAGCCAGGGTCTCGGGCCACAAGCGCGCGCCTGCGTTCTGAGACCCCAGCTTTCGCCGGAGCGACGATAATCCACTTAAGCTTCCGGCGTTTCCGCAGCGGCTTCGGTCTCGCCATCGCCTTCGCTCGACTTGAGCGCCGACGGTGCAACGATCGTGGCGATGGTGAAATCGCGATCGTCGATTTCGGACGTCGAACCCGCCGGCAGCGTCACCGCCGAAATATGGATCGAAGCACCAACCTCGAGCCCGGCCAGCGAGATTTCGATCTGCTCGGGGATTTCCGCCGCGTCGCAGATGAGCGCGAGTTCGTGACGGACGATATTGAGCACACCGCCGCGCTTGATACCGGGCGCCAATTCCTCATCGGTGAACACGACCGGCACGTTGACGTGGACGGTGGTGTGCTCGCTGATGCGCAGGAAATCGACATGGAGCGGACGGTCGGTGACCGGGTGGAACTGGACGTCCTTGGGCAGGGTACGGACAGCTTCGCCGACGCCGTCGATCATCACGACGGTGTTCATGAAGTGACCATTGGCCATCGCCTTGATCAGCGCCTTCTCCTCGAGATGGATCGCCAGGGCTTCCTGCTTGTTGCCGTAAACCACGGCGGGGACGCGGCCTTCGCGACGCATTGCACGGGAGGCTCCCTTGCCAGCCCGTTCGCGCGTCTCAGCCGACAGGGTGAGCATATCGCTCATATCATGTCTCCAGTTCGCTGGTTGAAAGATGCCGCCGACCTCCAGGGATGACCCGGCGGGAGCGGGGCGCATAGCGGAAGAGTCGCTTTGGGGCAACATGAGTCCCGTACGGCAACTATTGCACGCGCACCACCTTCAGCCCCCTGGCGGCGAGCATCTTCTGGACCGAGTCCGGGCCGACCAGATGACCCGCGCCGACCGCGACGAACACGGCGCCGGGCTGATCGAGGCGTTTGGCGAGCGCATCCGCCCAATTCTTGTCGCGCTGGCGGATCAGCAGATCGCGCAAGGCGGGCGTGAATTCGGGATCATCGGCGAAGCTCTTTTCGATCGCGGCAGGATCGCCACGGCTCCAGGCGGCGATCATTTCACGAAAATCGCTGCGCGACTTGGCCGGGTTTTCCAGCAAGGCGACAAGGAAGGCGCGTTGCGCGCTTTCAGGAAGGCGATCGAAAAAGCCGAGCTGGGCGGCGGCGGTTTCCAGCCCGTCGACCGGTTTACCCGCCGACCGGAACAAGGCGGTGAGCTGGGGCTCGACCCCGGGACTGGCGGCGGTCTCGATCCCGATCTCCTGGAGCGCCGCGCCGGTGAGCATGACCGCCGCCGCCCAGCTTTTCATCCCGTCGAACATGGCGGGCGGAATGCCGCTCGCCTTGATCATCGCCGCAAGGCGGGCGCGCTTGGCCGGTGGCACCCGCCGGGCGAGCGGCGGCAGTCCCGAGGCGCGGCCGCGCGACATAAGCACTTCGGCGACCTGCCCGGGATCCTGATCGAGCACGACTTCGATCGTGAGCGATTGCGAATTGTCGATCGCATGCTGGATCGCGGGATCGATCCAGCGCGTCGCGGCGGGAAGGATGTGGATCGATCCGAACAGCCAGATAATGGTGTCGGCGTCCGCGAGCTTCCACAAGGCGGGATGCGCCACGGCCGGAAGCGGCTTTTCGACGGGCGCCCCAGGCGCCGCGGCGAGGAGGAGGAAGGGAGCGAGGAAGCGGAGATGAGCCATGCCCGCCCTATCTCCTCGCCTTGACCCTCATGCAAGGCTCGGCCAAACGCGCAAGCCTCGCTTTAAACCGATTTCGGAGTAATCCTTGGCCGACGCCAAGCCGCTCAGCTTTCAAGGCCTTATCCTGACGCTCCACGAATATTGGAGCGCGCAGGGCTGCGTCATCCTCCAGCCCTATGACATGGAAATGGGCGCGGGTACCTTTCACACCGCGACCACGCTGCGCGCGCTCGGGCCCGATCCGTGGAACGCCGCCTTCGTCCAGCCGTGCCGGCGGCCGACCGACGGGCGCTATGGCGAGAATCCCAACCGGCTGGGGGCCTATTATCAATATCAGGTCATCCTGAAACCGAGCCCGCCGGACCTGCAGAACCTCTATCTCGGCAGCCTGGCGGCGATCGGGATCGATCCGCTCGCGCACGACATCCGCTTCGTCGAGGACGATTGGGAAAGCCCGACGCTCGGCGCATGGGGGCTGGGCTGGGAAGTGTGGTGCGACGGGATGGAAGTGACCCAGTTCACCTACTTCCAGCAGATGGGCGGCTTCGACTGCAAGCCGGTGTCGGGCGAACTGACCTATGGGCTGGAGCGGTTGGCAATGTATGTCCAGAACAAGGACAGCATCTTCGACCTCGCCTATAATGATCCGCCCCAGGGACAAGAGGCTGTCACCTATGGCGACGTCTTCCTCGAGAATGAGCGCCAGATGAGCGCCTATAATTTCGAGGCGGCGAATACCGACACGTTGTTCAAGAGCTTCACCTTCGCCGCAGAGGAAGCACGCGCGCTGATCGAGCGCAAGCTGCCGATCCCCGCCTATGAACAGGCGATCAAGGCGAGCCACATCTTCAACACGTTGCAGGCGCGCGGGGTGATCTCGGTGGCCGAGCGCCAGGCCTATATCGGCCGCGTGCGCGAGCTGGCGAAGGGCGCCTGCGAGGCGTGGATGATCCATAACGGGTGGGCGGCGTGAAGGGGGTTGCCCTGCTCTCTCTCCCCTCGTGGGAGAGAGTTGGAGAGAGGGGTTTGATCGAGGCGGCTCGATGCCGCCGAGGGCAAATTTGCTCACTATCGCTCGCGACCCTCTCCCAACCCTCTCCCACAAAGGGAGAGGGCTTTGGGGTGGCGGTATGACCGACTTCCTCCTCGAGCTCCTTTCCGAGGAAATACCTGCGCGGATGCAGGAGAAGGCGTCGGCTGATCTGGCGCGGCTGTTCGAGGCAGAGATCGCCCGGGCAGGGCTGTCGGCCGAGAAGGTCGAGACCTATGCCACGCCGCGCCGGCTGGCCTTGATCGCGCGCGGGCTCCCCACGGCAACCCAGGCCGTGTCGGAAGAAACCAAGGGTCCGAAAGCATCGGCACCCCCACAGGCGCTCGAAGGCTTCCTGCGCAAGACCGGGGTGACGCGCGAGCAGCTGATCGAGCGCGACGGCATCCTGTTCGCGGTGGTCGGGAAACCCGGCCGCGCGACGGCGGACGTGCTGGCCGAGACGATCCCCGCGATCGCCGCCGCTTTCCCCTGGCCGAAATCGATGCGCTGGGGCGCGGCATCCGCCTCGACCGCGAGCCTGCGCTGGGTGCGGCCACTGCAGGGCATCGTCGCCTTGCTGGGCGAGGATGTGGTGCCGTTCGAGATTGACGGCATCGCCAGCGGCGCGGCCACGCTCGGCCATCGCTTCCACCACCCGGGCGTGATCACGATCGGGTCGGCGAACGATTATGCCGAGAAGCTCCGCGCGTGCCACGTCATCCTCGATCCGGCCGAACGGCGCGGAATCATCGAGGGCGGCGCGCGCGCGATCGCCGAGGCGCGCGGGCTGCACCTTATCCCCGATCCGGGACTGGTAGCGGAAAATGCCGGGCTGACCGAATGGCCGGTGCCCCTGCTCGGCGATTTCGACCCCGCATTTCTCGACGTGCCGCGTGAGGTGATCCAGCTCACCATGCGCACAAACCAGAAATATTTCGCGTGTGTCGATGGCGAGGGCAAGCTGGCACCGAACTTCATCTGCACCGCCAATATCGTCGCGGCGGATGGCGGCGCGGCGATCGTCGCGGGCAATCGCAAGGTGCTGGCGGCGCGACTGTCGGACGCGAAATTCTTCTGGGAGCAGGACCTAAAGATGCCGCTCGCGGAGCAGGCGAAGAAGCTCGACCAGATTGTATTTCACGAGAAGCTGGGGACGGTCGCGGACAAGGTCGACCGCGTGGCGAAGTTGGCGCGGTGGTTGGTCGAGAGCGGCGCCGTGGGCCACGTCGCCCCGGCGGAGACCGGGGCCGCAGGCGGCAAGGGCATCGCGTCATCTCCTGAGGCCCCGGCCTCTGCAGGGGCGACGCGTTTGGCTGATATGGCCGAACAGGCCGCGCGCCTCGCCAAGACCGATCTCGTCACCGGCATGGTCGGCGAGTTTCCCGAATTGCAGGGCATCATGGGCGGCTATTATGCCCGGGCTGAAGGGGTGCCGCACGAGGTCGCGGACGCGATCCGCGATCATTACAAGCCGGTTGGTCAGGGTGACGAGGTTCCGACCGCGCCGGTCACGGTGGCGGTAAGTCTGGCTGACAAATTGGATACCATCGCAAGCTTTTTTGCTGTTGATGAAAAGCCGACCGGATCGAAGGATCCCTTTGCCCTGCGTCGTGCGGCCTTGGGCGTCATCGAACTGATCAGCCGCAACGCTCTTCGCTTACCTATTAATCAGGTTACGCAAGCAAGGCCGGCGCAGGCGATCGCTGATCGGAACCTCCCCCATGCGGAGGAACTGGCGAAGGTCGGAAGGATTGGCCTGGCGATCCTCGATTTCTTCGCGGACCGCTTGAAGGTCCAGCAACGCGAAGCTGGCGTTCGCCACGACCTGATCGACGCAGTGTTCGCGCTCGGCGGCGAGGACGATCTCGTGCGGCTGCTCGCGCGGGTGAAAGCGTTGCAGGCGTTCGTTTCGACCGTGGATGGGGTAAACCTGCTCGCCGGCTACAAGCGCGCGGCGAATATCCTGCGCAAGGAGGGGTACGAATTTCCTTCCCCCCTTGCCGGGGAGGAGCAAGGGGAGAGGGGCTTGAGCTTCACACCCGAACCGGCCGAGACGGCGCTGATTTCGGCGCTCGATTCGGCCGAATCCGCGACCGAGCAAGCCGTCAGGGCGGAGAAATTCGAGGAGGCGATGGCCGCGTT
>DATMIP010000152.1:0-3265 GCA_035554515.1 Sphingomonas sp.
GGCCCGGCTTCGAGACGCGCGCGACATGCTTGATGGCCGGCTGGCCCTCGAAATATTTGAGCTCGATACGGATGCCCTTGGCGGGCCCCATCTCTTCCTCGGAATAACCGCGGATATAGCCCTCGCGCTGGAGAACATCGAGCACACGGACGCGCAACTTCGACGCCGGCGAAAGGACCGAGTCCTTGCGCGCGCGCTGGCCGTTGCGGATGCGGGTGAGCATATCACCCAGGGGATCGGTCAATGCCATCGCTTGATATCCTTACCAGCTCGACTTGGTGACGCCGGGGATCAGGCCCTTGTTGGCCAGATCGCGCAGCTGAATGCGGCACAGTCGAAACTTGCGATAGTAAGCGCGCGGGCGGCCCGTGAGTTCGCAGCGATTGCGAACGCGGGTCGGGTTGCCGTTGCGCGGAATCTCGGCCAGCTTGAGGCGAGCGATCAGACGCTCGCTATCGTCGAGGGCCTTGTCATTCGCGACGGCCTTGAGACGGGCATATTTGCCGGCATATTTCTTCACCAGCTTCTTGCGCCGCTCGTTCTTGTTGATCGAACTCAGTTTCGCCATGGACTTAAGCTCTCTTCCTTAGCAATTACGTTCGGCCACGCTCAGGCGGCCTGCTTTTCCGCCTCGGCGGGGAACGGGAAACCGAAGAGACGCAGCAATTCGCGCGCTTCATCGTCCGTCTTCGCCGTGGTGGTCACGATGATGTCCATGCCGCGCACCTTGTCGATGCGGTCATAGTTGATCTCCGGGAAAATAATCTGTTCCTTGATCCCGAAAGCGTAGTTGCCCCGGCCGTCGAACGACTTGGGGTTGAGGCCGCGAAAGTCGCGAATACGGGGCATGGCCACCGTCACCAGACGATCGAGAAACTCGTACATGCGCTCGCGGCGCAGCGTGACCTTGGCGCCGATCGGCATCCCTTCACGCAGCTTGAACGTCGCGATCGACTTCTTCGCCTTGGTGATGACCGGCTTCTGGCCGGCGATCAGTTCCATTTCCTCAGCGGCGGTCGTGACCTTCTTCTTGTCCTGCGTCGCCTCGCCCACGCCCATGTTCAGGACGATCTTCTCGATCCTGGGCACCTGCATGTGGTTGGTGTAGCCGAACTTCTCGGTCATCGCCTTGACGATGGTCTCGTCATAGAGCGACCTGGAGCGCGGGATATATTTTTCGTCAGCCATTGATGACCTCCCCGGTCTTCACCGCAACGCGGACCTTCTTGCCGTCGCGCTCCTCGAAGCGGACGCGGGTCGCGGCGCCGTTGCTGGCGATCGCGACGTTGGAGATGTGCAGCGGCGCCGGCTTGCGGTCGATGCCGCCCTGCGGGTTCGCCTGATCGGGCTTGCGGTGACGCGCATGGACGTTGATGCCTTCGACGAGAACCTTGTCCTCCTTCGGCATCACCTGGAGGACCGAGCCGGTACGGCCCTTGTCCTTGCCCGCGAGCACGATGACCGTGTCGCCCTTCTTGATCTTCGCAGCGCTCATTACAGCACCTCGGGCGCAAGAGAGATGATCTTCATGAAGTTCTTGGCGCGCAGTTCGCGAACGACCGGGCCAAAGATGCGCGTGCCGATCGGCTCGGCATTCTTGTTGACCAGGACCGCGGCATTGCCGTCGAAGCGGATCACGCTGCCATCGGGACGACGAACGTCCTTGGCGGTGCGCACGATCACGGCGCGATGGACGTCGCCCTTCTTGACCTTGCCGCGCGGCGCGGCATCCTTGACGGAGACGACGATGATGTCGCCCACGCCGGCAAAGCGACGCTTCGAGCCGCCAAGCACCTTGATGCACTGGACGCGCTTGGCGCCGCTGTTGTCAGCGACATCAAGATTGGATTGCATCTGGATCATCGATCCGGTTCCTTCTCAATTGGCCTGCCGGGCCCCAGTCTGAATTCTGGCCCGGTGGTTCCGTTACGCTTCTAAAATCCGCTCGTTCGCTCAGGCTGCCACTTCGGGCGACTTGTGCGTGTCGACGCGCTCGATCACTTTCCAGGTCTTCAACTTGGAAATCGGCGCCGTCTCCTCGATGCGGACGGTCTCGCCCTCATGAAAGGCATTGGCCTCGTCATGGGCATGATATTTCTTCGACCGACGGATGATCTTGCCGTAAAGCGCATGTTTCACCTTGCGCTCGACGAGCACAACCACCGTCTTGTCACCCTTGTCGGAAACTACCGTTCCCGTCAGCACGCGCTTGGGCATCGTTCGCTTCCTTCTCTTACTTCGTGTCCGAGCGCGAACGCTCGGTCTGCAGGGTCTTGATGCGGGCGATATCGCGCCGCACTTCACGCACCCGGCTGGGCTTCTCGAGCTGGCTCGTCGCGGCCTGGAAGCGCAGGTTGAACTGCTCGCGCTTCAGCTCGCCAAGTTCGCTCGAGAGCTGGTCGTCGGTCTTGGTCTTGAGGTCGGCAATCTTGCTCATGACACTCATGCTCCCAGATGCGAGGTGTCGCCCAGACGGGCCACGACCTTGGTCTTGATCGGCAGTTTCATCGCCGCGCGCTCGAACGCCTCGGCGGCGAGCGGGCCGGGAACACCGTCCAGCTCGAACAGGATGCGACCCGGCTTCACGCGCGCTGCCCAATATTCGATCGAGCCCTTGCCCTTGCCCTGACGGACTTCGGCAGGCTTCTTCGAGACCGGCACATCGGGGAAGATGCGGATCCACAAGCGGCCCTGACGGCGGATATGGCGGGTGATCGCGCGGCGAGCCGCCTCGATCTGGCGCGCGGTGACGCGCTCGGGCTCCATGGCCTTGAGGCCATAGGATCCGAAATTGAGGTCCGTGCCGCCCTTGGCGTCGCCCTTGATGCGACCCTTGAACGTCTTGCGGAACTTGCTTTTCTTCGGTTGCAGCATGATGCCCTACCCTGCTCTTAGCGCGCCGGACGCACGCCGGAGGTCTGAGCCTCCAGCATGAGCCGGTCGGTCGCCATCGGATCATGGCCGAGAATCTCGCCCTTGAAGATCCAGACCTTGATGCCGCAAATGCCATAAGCGGTCTTCGCTTCGGCTTCGGCATAATCGACGTTGGCGCGCAGCGTGTGCAACGGCACCCGGCCCTCGCGATACCATTCGGTGCGCGCGATCTCCGCGCCGCCGAGACGGCCGGCGCAGGTGATGCGAATGCCCTCGGCGCCGAGCCGCAGCGCCGACTGAACGGCGCGCTTCATGGCGCGGCGGAACGCGATCCGGCGCTCGAGCTGGTCGGCGACGCCCTGCGCCACCAGCCGGCTGTCGATCTCCGGCT
>DATMIP010000153.1:0-5484 GCA_035554515.1 Sphingomonas sp.
TCGAAACTGATCACCCCGTCGGGTTTGGGATAGTCGATCGCCGGTACGAGATCCTTGCGCCACAATGTCTGGCTGTCGCGGTGGTGATGGAAGCTGTAGGGCAGCCCGATCCGCAATTGCCGCATCCACATATCCACTCCCGCCCATAATGTGCCCAAAGCCGGGCCCAGTTTGGCGAGCGCCGGTTCCGCATTGCGGACCTTTTTCAGCTCGGCGGCGATCCAGCTGGCCTCCACCGCCGGCTGATAGGTTTCGAGCGTGTCACCGCTGCGCCCTTCGGCCAGGGCCGCCGCGGCCGCCTCGGCCGCAAGCATCGCCGATTTCATGGCGGTATGCGTACCTTTGATCCGAGGCACATTCACGAATCCGGCGGCGCAACCAACCAATATGCCACCCGGAAAAGCCAGCTTCGGCACCGACTGCCAGCCGCCCTCGTTGATCGCGCGCGCGCCGTAACTGACCCGGCGCCCGCCTTCGAGAAGGGGGCGGATCGCGGGATGCTGTTTCCATCGCTGGAATTCGTGGAAGGGCGAAAGATGCGGGTTCCGGTAGCCGAGCCCGACGACGAACCCCAGGGCGACCTGATTATTCTCCTGATGATAAAGGAAGCCACCGCCCACTTCCTCCTTCAGCGGCCAACCCTGCGTGTGGATCACGCGGCCCGGTACGTGCTTGCCCGGATCGATATCCCAAAGCTCTTTCAGGCCAATGCCATAGACTTGAGGCTGGCTATCGCGTTCGAGGTCGAACAGCCGCTTCACTTCCTTGCTCAGACTGCCGCGCGCGCCTTCGGCGAAGAAGGTATATTTAGCATGGAGCTCGATACCGGGCTGATAGTCCGGCTTGCGCGTACCGTCACGCGCCACGCCCATGTCGCCGGTCGCGACGCCCCTCACCGCCCCGTCGTCAGTGAACAACAGCTCAGCCGCGGCAAAGCCGGGGAAGATCTCGACGCCCAGTTCCTCGGCCTGGGCCGCAAGCCAGCGGCAGAGGTTGCCCAGCGAGCCTGTATAGGTCCCCTTGTTGCTCATGAATGACGGCATCAGCCAGTGCGGAAATCCATACCGTCGGCGCGACGAGAGGACCCAGTGATGATTTTCGGTCACCCGCGTTCTCAACGGACAGCCTTTTTCACGCCAGTCGGGGATCAGTTCGTCGAGGGCGATCGGATCGATCACCGCTCCCGACAGAATATGCGCGCCGACCTCCGAACCCTTCTCGAGTACGCAAACCGCCAGGTCCGGGTTGATCTGCTTTAGCCGGATTGCGCCCGAAAGCCCTGCCGGGCCGGCGCCTACGATTACGACATCGTAATTCATGCTTTCTCGTTCAGACAACATTGGCTTGCCGTACGCCCTTCCTGTGTCCGCCACGGTCCGGTCGTCGTATCGTCCGAACGCCTCGTCATAAACGCGGTGCGCGCAGATTGACCCCCTCGTCAACTATCACTCTAGTTCGCGGCGCGGGCAGCGGGGATGCGTGAATGATCGATAGCGTTGCTTTAAGCTCGCTGGATTGGTGGACAGAAGCGGGCGTGGATACGCTTGTCGATGAACACCCACGAAATTGGCTCGCTCCCGTCCCGACAACATCAATAGCCCCGCTTGTCGTTGCGGAACCCCGGAAGCAGGGGCTTCCGGAAACGCTCAATGCGTTCCGCCAATGGCTGCTCGCCGATGCATCGGTGCCGGGCAATGTTTCGGGACGCGTGGACGCAGCCGGCGATCATGAAACGGGGACGATTATCGTCGTCGACATGCCCGAAACCGGAGACCGCACGTCCGGAGCGCTCCTGTCGGGCGAAGTCGGGGCCCTGTTCGATCGCATGCTGGGCGCAATCGGGCTCGCCCGCGACAAAATCTATCTCATTCCGTTTGCGCCGGCTCGCCCAACGTCGGGCCGCGTTGGCGACGCCGATCTGGCGGCACTGACGCCGCTCTTGCGGCATCATCTTGCCCTCGCGTCGCCGAAGCGGCTGCTGCTGCTTGGTGACGCGCCGACGCAGGCCCTTCTCTGTCTGTCGGCTGCACAGGCACGCGAAACCGTGCACTCGGTCGAGATTGCGGGCCGGACGGTCCAGACGATTGCTTCTATCCATCCCCGGCTCGTCAATCTGAAGCGGGATTACCGCCCGCTCGCCTGGGCCGACTTGCAGCGGTTCGCCGCATTGTGAGGCATGCCTCGCTGCTTGCGGTTGCGGCGCTGCTCCTTGCGATGCCGGCGGCTGCCGATGTTTCACTTGTTCCCCCAGCGCAAGCGGCAGCTCAATCGAGCCAATTGGGCGCGGGCGAGGGCGAACGCTATCGCCTGATCTTTCAAGCACTCCGGGCCGGCGATTACAGCCAGGCGTCGGCGATTCTCGACATGGTTTCCGATGGTCCGCTAAAAGCCGTGGCGCGCGCTGAATTGCTGCTGGCCAACCCCGCAGGGCGTGATCCGTCGAAGGTCGCGGAACTGCTCGCTGCCGCCCCCGAATTACCGGAGGCGCCCGCGCTGGCGAAAATGTCACCCGTCGGTGCGGCATTGCCAATACAGCATGCGCTTGTCCGCGCTGGAGGGCCGAGCAAGCGCGCGCCTTCCAGGCCTGCGCGCGACTGCGCCATGCTGGCGGCCCAGGTTCAGCCCTTGCTCCGGACGGGCGATGCCGCGGCCGCCGAGATACTTGTCGAGGCGGCTTCGGGCTCGATCGCCCCGGAAGCGCTGACGGAATGGCGTTACAAGGTGGCCTGGGCCTATTTCCAGGGTGACGACGACGTGTCCGCGCGCCGGCTGGGCATGCTTGCGCAGACCGGCGCGGGGGACTGGGCGGTCGATGCGGCGTGGGTCAGCGGCCTCGCCGCATGGCGGATGCGGGATTTCCGCGGCGCGGCCGACACGTTCGCGCGCGTCGCTTCCAACGCTGGCGACGACGAGACGAAGGCAGCCGGGCTGTTCTGGGCTGCACGTAGCGATCTGGCGGCCGGTAACGAAGCTGGAGCCAATCCGCGCCTGTTGGTAGCCAGTCGGCTGGGCGAGACATTTTACGGCATGCTCGCCAGCGCTGCCCTTGGTCTTCCACTCGAGCCTCCCGGCTTTCTGGCTGACGAAACCGCTGACACGCTCAAGCGGCCAAATCTGCTCAGGGCGGCGGCGCTGATTGAGATCGGCGAAGCGGCTCTTGCCGACCAGTTCATTCGTTATGAGGCACGGATCGGCGAACCGGCTCAACATCCGGCATTGATCGCTTTCGCGGCGAAGCTCGGCCTACCCGCGACGCAGGTCTGGCTCGCCCGGAACATGCCGGCCGGCACCCGCACGAGCCTTGCTGCCCGCTTTCCTAGGCCCGGCTGGTCGCCGGTGCAGGGCTGGCGGGTCGATCCGGCGCTGATCTACGCTCACGCGCTTCAGGAATCGGAGTTTCGCAATGAGGCGGTAAGTCCATCGGGCGCACGTGGCCTGATGCAGATCATGCCCGCTACGGCGCAAATGATAGCGCGCCACAAGGGCGACATCGTCCGCTCCCTGAATGATCCGTCGGTCAGCTTCGAATATGGCCAATCCTATCTCGAGGAACTGGCGATCAACGCCGGCACCGCCGGCCTGCTGCCAAAGGTGATCGCCGCCTATAATGCAGGCCCGAACAACGTGGCGCGCTGGACGGCGGGCGGCGACGATCCGTTATTGTTCATCGAATCGATCCCGTTTGCGCAGACCCGCGCTTATGTCGCGATCGTGCTGCGCAACTACTGGATCTATCAACGCGAGGCGGGGACGGCGGTGCCGAGTCTGACCGCAATGGCGCAGGGACGCTGGCCGCGCTTCCCGACGCATGCAGACCGGACCGCCCAGGCCGCCGGCGCTTCCTACGCGCCCAATTGATGGCAATCGATCCTGGGCTCCCTTTCATACCGGTGCGGATCGCGGTCCTCACCGTCTCCGATAGCCGCACGATGGAAACCGACCGATCGGGGGATATCCTGGTCGAACGCCTGACAACTGCGGGTCACATACTTGCCGAGCGCGCCCTAGTCGCCGACGACACCGAGGTGATCGTCGCGCGCCTTCATTCGTGGATCGACGACCCCGACGTGGACTGCATCCTTACAACCGGGGGCACAGGCCTCACCGGCCGTGACGTTACGCCCGAGGCGTTTGCCCGGGTGCGTGACAAGGAGATTGAGGGCTTCGGCGAGCTGTTCCGCTGGCTGAGCTACGCCAAGATCGGCGCCTCGACGATCCAGTCGCGTGCCACCGCCGCCGTCGCCCGGGGGACTTACCTGTTTGCCCTGCCGGGTTCGACCGGCGCGGTGCAGGATGCCTGGGACGGAATATTGGTGACCCAGCTCGACAGCCGTCATCGTCCCTGCAATTTCGTCGAATTGATGCCGCGCCTGAGAGAGCGCTGATAACAGCCGGATTCGCGGGCTCGCAGCCTGGCCGGGGTAGAATGTTCTTGTATTGTTCCTCCTGAAGCCTAAGCTTCGAGACATGGAGTCGCCGCGTCCCTTGCCGCCGCGCGCCGGGCGCGGTGCCACCGTCAATGAGACGCCGCGGCGTTTCAATCTGAAGGCGCGCGAGGAGGATGGCGACTGGCTGGACGCGCGCACGGGTCTTGACGAACCGGCGCCTCCGCTCCGCACGACGGTGACGGTCGAGCATCCCAGGACGATCATCACGCGCAACCAGTCTCCCGACGTCGGGTTCGATCGCTCGATCAATCCGTACCGGGGTTGCGAGCATGGCTGCATCTATTGTTTCGCGCGGCCGAGCCATGCCTTTCACGACCTTTCCCCTGGCCTCGATTTCGAATCGCGGCTGTTCGCGAAGCCCGATGCCGCCCGATTGCTGCGGTCGGAACTGGCGAAAAGCGGCTACGTGCCCCGGCCGATCGCCTTCGGGACCAACACGGATCCCTATCAGCCGATCGAAGGCGACTGGGGCATCACCCGTGCCTGTATCGAGATACTGGTCGAGACGGGCCATCCCTTCACGATCACGACCAAATCGGACCGGGTGATGCGCGATCTCGACCTGATCGCCCCGGCGGCGGCGAAGGGACTGGCGGCGGTGGTTATCTCGATACCGACGATCGATCCGGCAACCGCGCGCACGCTCGAGCCGCGTTGCCCGCGCCCGGCCAAACGACTGGCGGCGGTGAGCGCGCTGATCGATGCGGGCGTCCCAACCCATGTCAGCCTGGCGCCTGTGGTCCCGCAGATCACCGACCATGAAATGGAGCATATCCTGAAAGCCGCCGCGGACGCGGGTGCGCGCGGAGCTTTTTTCCTGCCGGTGCGATTGCCGCACGAAGTGGCCCCGCTGTTCCGCGCCTGGCTCGATGCGCATCATCCCGACCGTGCGGCCAAGGTCATGGCGACGATCCAGTCGGTCCGGGGTGGCAAGGACAATGACCCGAATTTCTTCACCCGCATGCGCGGCCATGGCCCTTGGGCCGAATTGATGCGGACGCGTTTCACGATCGCCTGCCGAAAGCTGGGGCTCGAC
>DATMIP010000154.1:0-3849 GCA_035554515.1 Sphingomonas sp.
TCCACCGGTTGGAGGATCGCTGCCCCACGCATGTTCTGGTGTGGCCGGTCGCTGTACAGGGCGAGGGGGCGGCGGTGCAGATTGCGGCGGCGGTGCGCGGTTTCGCGGCACTTCCCGAGCCGCCCGAATTGATCATCGTCGCGCGTGGCGGCGGCTCGATCGAGGATTTGTGGGCCTTCAATGAAGAGGTCGTCGTGCGCGCGGTCGCCGGCTCGCCGATCCCGACCATATCGGCGGTCGGCCACGAAACCGACGTGACCTTGTGCGATTTCGCCGCCGACGTTCGCGCGCCGACACCGACTGCTGCCGCGGAAATGGCGGTCCCGGTGCGCGCCGAATTGCTTGCCAGCGTGCGCGAGCTTGGTTTGCGCGGGGGACGTTGCGCGCGCCGCTATCGCGAACATGCCGGGGAGCGGCTCGCGGCGGTGGCGCGCCACTTGCCACCACCCGATCGGCTGCTCGCGCCGCAGCGACAGAGGATGGACGATCTCGGCGATCGACTGCCGCGGGCGCTTGGCCGCCGCCTTGCCGACGCGCGGGGCGAGCTGGGGCGCGCCGCAGGGGCGATCCGGCCAGGCGTGCTCGCCGCCAAGGTCCAGCGCGGCCGCGAGCGGCTGGCGGCGGCACGGCTCCGTCCCGATCTGGTTGTCCGCCGAGTGGCCGACGCGCGCGACCGGCTCGGGCGATTGTGGCGGCTGGCCGAGCAGCTTCATCCGGACCGCCCGCTCGCGCGCGGCTATGCCCGCGTCGAGACACGCGACGGCAAGGTCGTGGCAAATGTGCAGGCAGCGCGCGCGGCGGGGGGCGTGTCGCTCATTTTCGCCGACGGGCGGGTTGCGGCGCGGGTTGAGGGCACGGCGCGGCCTGCTATGGAGCGTGCCAGGCCCGAGCAGCCGACCCTGCTCTGAACGAAAGGCATATTGCTATGCTGATGGCGCAGGGGAGACCCGCCAAGCTCCATTATCTGGCCAACGGGTTTCGGGTGCTCGTCGCCGGGGATCATGTGATCTGTGCCAGATCGGGCGAGCGCATACTGCTTGAGGATTTACGCTACTGGAGCGTGAAGCGGCAGGAAGCTTATGCCACCGCCGAGCTCGCCACCGAGGCGGAGCGCCAGGCTTGAGATTCCGATGTGCGCTGCTAGTGCTGTTGCTGACGAGCGGGTGCATTCCGCGTCCGGCGGCGCCCGGCCCGGCAACTTCCCCTCCACCGATCGGCCAGCCGATCGCGCCACCACCCCCCCAAATTGTCGAGCCACGCATGTTTGCCCTGGACGTACCTGCGCAGCAGGGCGCGCTGCTGAGTGGGACGGCACCGGCCGGGACGGCGCTGCTGATGCTCGACGGCAGGCCGGTTCGCTTCGCCGCCGACGGCCGCTTCATCATCGGCTTCGGGCGCGATGCCGGCGGCGCTTCCTTGCTGGAGGCGCGGATGCAGGATGGCCGTCTGCTGCGACTGCCGATCGCGGTCGCGCGGCGGGAATGGGACATCTCGGCCCTGCCGACGCTCTATAAAGGAACGACGCCAGATCCGGCTTTCGAAAAAATCCGGGCGGTCGAAACTGCGCAGATTGCAGCGGCAAAAAGCGTGGGTGCCGTGAGCGACGGCTGGCGGCAGACCTTCCGCTGGCCTGCGGTGGGCCGCATCAGCACCTTGTTCGGATCGCAGCGGACTTACGCGCAGGGCGTGGCGGGCGCGCCGCATAGCGGGCTCGACATTGCCCGTGCAGAGGGCGGCCCGCCGATCGAGGGCACGTCAGCGCTGGCGCCCGCCGATGGCGTGGTGGTGCTGGCGACCGACCATCCCTTCAGCCTGGAGGGCAATCTGGTGCTGATAGATCATGGCTTCGGGCTGATCAGCGCGCTGATGCATCTCCAGCGGATCGACGTGAAGACCGGCGACAGCGTGGTGAGGGGGCAACCGATCGGGCTGATCGGGAGGACCGGCCGGGCAACCGGGCCGCATCTCCACTGGGGCATGACGTGGAATGACGTGCGGATCGATCCGCTGTTGTTGGTCGGGCCGATGCCCGTCAAGTAGCCAAGTGTATTGGGCCGCAAATGACGCGAAAGGGTGTTGCTGCGCAACAAATAATTCACACGGCCCGTGGTGCGAACAACGGATATTGCGCGAAGCCTTAAGAGCGAGCAATTTTCGTTGGTTAGGCCGTCTAGTCGCCCCTGTAACAAATTGTTGCATTTGTGCGACAGCGAACGAGAAGTGTGTCCGAAACTGAACGCCAGCTTTACAGGCTGGTAAAGCTTCGGGCACTGGGTTGGCCAGCCGTCGATGCCGCCTGTGGCGTGTAATCGGTAAGGCAGGCGGGACCTCCCTCCGGGTTCCGATGCTTCCAGAAAGGGACTGGACCTGATGTTGACTCGCAAGATTGTTAGCCGGCCAATGCTCTGCGCGAGCGCCGCACCACTTGCTCTTGGGCTCGCGTTGGCTTTTGCCGGCCAGGCAAATGCTCAGACTGCCGATCCTAGCCCGGCCAACACCGCGACATCTAACGCCGCGACAGCCACCGCTGGCACGCCGACGGATGAAACCGGCGTCAAACAGGAAACCGCTGGCGAAGAAATCGTTGTGACCGGTTCACGTATCGCTCGCCCAGAATTGCAGTCGGTTTCGCCGGTCGCCGTAATTGGTTCGGCTGCGATCCAGAACCAGGGTATAACCAACATTCAGGATCTTGCGCAGAAGTTGCCGCAGATTGGTATTCCGGGGGCCAGCCGCACGAACACGAACTTCGCCACAACGGGCAACGGCGTGTCGGCACTTAATCTGCGTAATCTGGGAGATGCGCGCACGCTGGTACTTGTGAATGGGCGCCGTTTCGTGGCGGGTCTCGCCGGTACTTCCACGGTGGACGTCAACAATATCCCGACCGAGATGATCGATCGCGTCGAGGTCGTTACCGGCGGCGCGTCGGCCGTCTATGGTTCGGATGCAATCGCTGGTGTCGTTAATTTCATCCTGAAGGATCATTTCGAGGGCATCACCGCCCGTGCGCAATATGGCATTTCATCGCAGGGCGATAACGAGACCTACACCGCTAGCATCACTGGCGGAACGAGCTTCGGCACCGACAAGCGCGGTAACGTTGTGGCTAATTTCACCTATGCGGTGGACAAAGGCCTGCGGTCACGTGATCGCGCGATTTCAGCGCAGGACTGCTCATTCATCTGTGGACCGTCGGCTTATTCAACCTATGCTCAGCAAGGACGATTCCAGTTCATGAACGGCGCTGGTCCCTCCGGCAATGCCGGCGGTTATGCCAGCAACTTGTTCACCTTCAATCCAGATAACAGCGTAGTGCTCGGCTTCCCGACCGGTTACGGTTTCAATCGGAACAGTCTGCGCCGTATCGCGGTGCCGCTGAAGCGCTATCTTGGCACGATCACCAGCAATTATGAGCTGACGGATCATGTCAAGGTCTACCTTGAAGGCACGTACGGCAAGACCAAATCGAGCAGTTCTATCGAACCGAGCCCGCTCGCGAGCACCGATATCGGCGCGGATTATGGCATCGACAACCCGTTCATCCCGGCGTCGATCGCCGCACAGATTGCGGCACGCAACAGCGACGGCATCGCATCGAATGACGTAAATCATATCGCGTTCCGACGCCGTCAGAACGAAGTGTTCACGCGCAGCAACACCAACGATCGCGATACCTATCGCATCGCCGGTGGCTTCCGTGGGGACATCACCGACAAGTGGAGCTTTGACGTTTCGGGCGTCTACGGCGTACTGAAGGATCACACCGAAACCCAGGACATCGACATCACCAAATATGCGTTCGCGCTCGATGCTATCCGCGATAGCAGCGGCGCGATCGTTTGCCGC
>DATMIP010000155.1:0-13903 GCA_035554515.1 Sphingomonas sp.
CCTCGCCTGACCGCGATCATGCGGCATGGACATCAGCAGCGCCAACGCCAGTCCATGACCACGAAGACAACCATAGACCAAGGTCAGAAACACAAGGATATCAAACAGATGCTAAAATCAATTAGACAACACTATACTTAATTATCTTGCGCCGCTAGTCTGCGCCCGCCACATCGATCGATACACGCACGATTTCCGATCGTGCCGTCGAGGAATTGGTAAGGGCGGGCCGGCGGGCGGCTCTCCCTTATTAGGAAAATGCGACCCCCCCCTGTTGGCCGCAAGCGGATCGATCGGTTCCGCGCAGGCGTCGTCCTACAGATGGATGATCCCCCGCCGCGCCGCATGGGCCACCGCATCGGTGCGCCCGGTCGCATCGAGCTTGTCGATCAATCGGCCCACATGGAATTTGACGGTGTCGGGTGAAATGCCGAGCCGCTGCCCGATCGCCTTGTTGGACAAACCTTCGGCAAGCAGGGCGATCACGTCGCGCTCGCGCGGCGTCAGCTCGAACCCATGGTCGCCTGGGTCGGATGCGCTGAGGATCAGGTCCGATGTTTCGTCGGCGCCGGTGATCCGCAGTTCCGGAACCTGGCTCAGGATTTCGGCGAGCCGGGCGGCAATCGCCGGATCGTCGACCCGGATGGCGATGCGCAGCCCTGTCGCGGGATCGCTTATGCTCACCGGTCCGGTCGATCCCCGATCGTCACTTTGACCTCCAGCTCGGCGCCCCCGCGCCGCACGAGGAAATTAACCTGCGAACCGACCGGTGTCGCGCGCAGCTTCCGAAGGAGTTCGCCGACATGCTCTATCCGGCGACCGCCCCAGGCCAGGATGATGTCACCCTGATGGAGGCCGGCGCGCGCCGCCGGCCCCTCGCGGTCGATCGTCATCACCATGCCGCCATGGCCGCCGTCATCGAGCGGTACGTCCTTCAGGCCGGCGCCGAGATAGGCGATTGGAACCCGGCCATGTTCGAGCAATTGCGCGGCGACCCGATCGATCGTCGTCGTCGGGATGATCAATGTCCGCCCGCGCGGGCCGCGCACCGCCATGCCGAAGGCTTCTCCACCGCCATCGATGGCAAGGCCGCCCTCGGCGCGCCGCCGCAGCCGCGCGTCCAGTTCGATCCGGATGTCGATCGTGCCGCCACGCATCGATTGCCAGGCCGGCCCGACCACGGCAACGCCACCGAACGCGATCAGCGGCTCACTTTCGGCCGCCGCGACGATCAAGGCGAGCGCGCCTGGTCGAACGGCAACGCTGGTAAGCGCCGTCGCCGGCGCCTTGAGACCCTCGACCCGAAGCAAGGCGATATCGGTCGCCGCGTCGCGGCCGACCAATGTCGCATTCCGCACCGTGCCGTCGGATTCCTCGATTTCGATCGGGCCTTCGTCGGCCAATGTCTCGTCGGGAGTGATCACCAACCCGTCGCGCCAGACGAACCCGGTCGCGAGCGCGTGGTGCGACTGGACTTCGACGATGGATGGCGTGGTGGCGGCGGCGAGATCGGCGAGCGAGGCCGAGAGCGCGGCGAAGGATGACGTGGTGACCATAAGCTAATCTCCTGTGCACAGGAGATAGGGCCTCGCCCTGATGCTGCGCTACTGCCCGGTCAGGTAGGCTCGTCGGCGGAGCCGTCACCCCGGCGGAGGCCGGGGCCGCAGCAGGCGAAGAACGACGCATCCCATTAATCTGCCATGTGGATCGCTTCGCCGTTCCGGCTCGCGATGACGGCGTAGCGCGGAGCTAGGCTCCCAGCGCCCCGCGCATCGGGCTGAGATCGTAACCCGCCCCTGCCGCCTTCGTGATCAACGCCTCGCCCTCGTCACCCAGCCGGTGCCGCGCGAGCGCCCACAGGAAGGTCGATCGCGTGCCCGAGCGGCAGAAAGCGAGCACGGGCCCCGGCGCCGCCTGAAGCGCATCCGCCATCGCCGCGACCTGGCCTTCGTTAAAGCCCGAATGATCGACCGGAATTGCCACATAAGCGAGCCCCGCCGCCTTGGCCGCCGCCTCGATCGCGGCGCTTGTCGGTTGGCCGGGCTGCTCATTGTCGGGGCGATTGTTGATGATCGCGGTGAAGCCCTGCGCCTTGGCCGTCGCGACATCTTCGGGTTCGAGCTGGCCGAACACGGAGATGGACGGATCGAGCGTGCGGAACATGGGAAATCTCCTCAGGGGACGGCGCCCTCATAGCCAGCTTGGCGCCCGCGGAACAGCCACGCTTGACTCTCATTGATCGGAGAGCAAAACAAGAACACAAAGTGAACAAATGACATGCGAGTCGCCCTTCCCTCCTGCGCTCAGGAAGCGCCTGGCCGGATACGAGCCGGCAGTTCCGCCCGCGCGCTTCGCGCTGGGCGTGGAGCGGCTCGATACGCTCCTCGGCGGCGGGCTCGCCCGGGCGCGCTTGCACGAAATCTGGCCGGCCGAGGCGGTGGACGGCGCGAGCGCGACCGGCTTCGCGCTGATGCTGGCGCAGTGCGCGAGCAGGGACGGCCCCATCGTCTGGATCGCGGAGGAGAAAGGGGATCAGAAGCATGGGCCGCTCTATCCCCCTGGTCTGGCCGAATTGGGTATCGATCCGGCGCGCATCCTGTTCGTGCGTGCGCCGGACGAAAAAGCGCTGCTGCGTGCAGCGGGAGATGTGATGCGTTCGCCCGCCGCGGGGCTGGCAGTGATCGCCCCGGCCGGAACCGCTCCCCTGCTCGATCTCACCGCCACGCGCCGGCTTACCTTGTTCGCGGAAGCGTCGGGGGTGACCCCGATCCTGCTGCGCGTGGCCGATCCCCAGGCACCCTCCGCGGCGGCGACGCGCTGGCGGGTCGCGGCCGCGCCATCGCAGGCACTGGACGCGAATGCGCCCGGTTTGCCCGCCTTCGCGATCGACCTGCTCCGCCAGCGCGGCGGCGCGCCATCCTTCGGGTGGCGGCTGGAGTGGGATCGTGACCGCGCCAGATTCGCGGCGCTATCTCGCAATCTGGCTGCCGATGCTGGCGGAGGATATCTGGCGGCTGGATAATAAGATCCTCCCCGGCACGGGGAGGGGGACCATGCGCAGCATGGTGGAGGGGCATTGCGGGAGCGCGGATTTGCCCCTCCACCGCACTTCGTGCGGTCCCCCTCCCCAAGCTTTGCTTGGGGAGGATTTACCCATCGTCTTCGTCGAGAAGCTCAACAATGCGATGCGCGTGACCGCGCTCACGCGTTCGGCGCTCGCGCTCGGTCTCGCCCCTGGACTGACCTTGGCCGATGCGCGCGCGCGCGCGCCCGAACTGGTGGCGCTCGACCGCAACCATGCAGCCGAGGCGCGCTTGCTCGCGCGTATCGTTGTGGACTGCGTGCGCTATACGCCGATGGCCGCGAGCGAGCCGCCCGACGGTGTGATCCTCGACATCACCGGCTGCACCCACGCTTTCGACGGTGAGCAGGGTCTAAAGGCCGATCTCGACAGGCGGTTGGGGCAAGGCGGGATCACCGCGCGCCTCGCTTTGGGCGACACGCCCGAACAGGCGCGCGCGCTCGCCCGCTTCGGCCGCGATGGCGGCGACCTGCTGGCGCTGCCGGTCGAGGCGCTCGAGGCCGAGCCGGCAACGACGCTCGCGCTCCGCCGCGCCGGGCTCAAGCGGATCGGCGATCTCTCCTGCCGCCCGCGCAAGATGCTTGCCGCGCGCTTCGGCGATCTCGCGATCCGCCTCGGCCGCCTGCTCGGCGAGCAGGATCAACATATCAGCCCCCAACGCCCCTTGCCCGCCATCTTCGCACTGCGCCGCTTCGCCGAGCCGATCGCGCGCGTCGAGGATGCGCTCGCCTGCATCGAGCAACTGGCCGTCCAGGCGGCGGAAACCCTGCGCGAACGCCACCAGGGCGGTCGCCGCTTCGTCGCGCGCCTGTTCCGCAGCGACGGCGCAATAGCAGTGGTCGAAATCATCACCGGCCAGCCGACGCGCGATCCTGCCTTGCTGATCCGGCTGTTCCGCGAACGGATCGATGCGCTGGCGGATCCGATCGACCCCGGGTTCGGCTTCGATCTGGTCCGGCTCGACGTGCCCGCGACCGAGCCGCTGGCCGCGCGCCAGGACGATTATACCGCCCCGCCCCGCCACGAGGAGAAGCTCGCCGAACTGGTCGATCGCCTGTCCGCGCGCCTCGGCGCCCGCCGCATTTCCCGCGCGCGGCCCGAGAACAGCCACATTCCCGAATGCGCCGCCGTTTGCTGCGCCCCCGCGCAGGTGCCTGTCTGGGAGCCAGTCCCCCAAGGCGAACCGCCGCTGCGCCCGCTACGCCTGTTCGACCCGCCCCAGCCGATCGGGGCGGTGATGTCGGAGGTGCCGGACGGGCCGCCGATGCGCTTCACCTGGCGCGGGCGAAACTACAGCATCGCACGCTGGGAAGGACCCGAGCGGATCGCCGCCGAATGGTGGCGTCGGCGCGATCGCGGCGGGCGGCCGCGCGATTATTACCGGGTCGAAGATGCGGACGGCCATCGTTTCTGGCTGTTCCGCCACGGCCTCCATGCGCCCGGCGGAGCGGAACCGGACTGGTATATCCACGGGCTGTTCGCATGACCGCACCCGCCTATGTCGAACTGGCGGCGGCGAGCCATTTCTCGTTCCTCCACGGCGCCAGCCACGGCTGCGACTTGCTCGCGCGTGCCTTCGCGCTCGGCCATGCCGGTCTCGGCATCGCCGATCGCAACACGGTCGCGGGCGTGGTGCGCGTGTGGAAGGCACTCCAGGACGCGCGCGACGGATGCCACGATACGCTCGATCTGCCGCCCCCCGATTTCAAGCTCGTCACCGGCGCGCGGCTGATCTTCGCCGACGGTACACCCGATATCATCGCTTACCCCGAGACGCGCCATGGCTGGGGCCGATTGTGTCGCCTGCTCTCGACCGGCAATCTGCGTGCGAACAAGGGCGATTGCGTGCTGCGGCTGGGCGACCTGCTCGCCTTCCACGACGATCTGCTGCTGATCGTCCTGCCGACGAGCACTCGGCGCGAGGACGAAGGCATCGAGCGCAAGCCGGAGAAGCAGACGATCCTGCCGCCGGACGAGGAGGAAGCCCTTTTCTCCTCATCCGTCATTCCCTTCCACCCTTCTACCGTCATCCCGGCGAAGGCCGGGATCCATCGCGCCGCAGGGTCTGACCTCCCGATGGATCCCGGCTTTCGCCGGGATGACGAAAAAGAAGCAAAGAACGGGGGGAGGGACGGCAACGTCATCCCCTTCCCCCAGGACAATCGCGACACCCTCACCCGCACGCTCGCCACGCTCCGCACTGTCGCGCCCGACCGCGTCTGGCTCGGCGCGGCGATGCGGCGGTCGGGAGCAGACCAGCGCAAGCTCGCAAAACTGGTCAGCCTCGCCCGCAGTGTCGTGGTGCCGATGCTCGCGATCAACGACACGCTTTACGCCGCGCCCGAGGATCGCCCGCTGCAGGATGTGCTCACCGCGATCCGGCTCGGCATCACTGTGCAGGAGGGCGGCAAGAGGTTCGAGGCCAATGCCGAGCGCCACCTCAAGGCGCCGGCCGAAATGGCGCGCCTGTTCCGCGCTTGCCCTGAGGCGATCGCCGAGACGATGCGCTTCCGCCAGCGTATCCGGTTCGACCTCGCTGATCTCAAATATGAATATCCGCACGAACCCGTGCCCGAAGGCTGGGAGCCGCTCGCCTGGCTCAAGCATCTGGTCGGTGAAGCCGCCGCGCAATATTGGCCCGACGGCATTTCGCCCAGGACGCAAACGCTGCTCGACGAGGAATTCGCGCTGATCGGCAGCCGGCCCGATCTGCCTTATTATTTCCTGACCGTGCACGATCTGGTGCGGTTCGCGCGCTCGAAGGGCATCCTCTGCCAGGGGCGCGGATCGGCCGCCAATTCGATGGTCTGCTACCTGCTCGGCATCACCGCGGTCGATCCGGCCAAATATGACCTGCTCTTCTCGCGCTTCATGTCGGCCGATCGCCAGGAGCCGCCCGATATCGACGTCGATTTCGAGCACGAACGACGCGAGGAGGTGATGCAATATGTCTATGAGCGTTACGGCCGCCACCGCGCGGGCATCGTCGCGACCGTCATCCATTACCGCTCGCGATCGGCGGTGCGCGAGGTCGGCAAGGCCCTCGGCCTGACCGAGGACGTCACCACCCGTCTCGTGAGCACGGTATGGGGCAGCTATGCGACGCAGATAGAGGAAGCGCGGTTCAAGGAAACCGGCTTCGCGATCGACAATCCGGAGATCGAACGCCTCAACCATTTCGTCGCCAGACTGCTGGAAGCGCCCTTCCCGCGCCATCTCTCCCAGCATGTCGGCGGCTATGTGCTGACCCAGCACCGGCTAGACGAGACCGTGCCGATCCATCACGCGGCGATGGAGGACCGCACCTTCATCGAATGGGACAAGGACGATATCGACGCGCTCGGCCTGATGAAGGTCGACGTGCTCGCGCTCGGCATGCTCACCTGCATCCGCAAGGCGTTCGACCTGATCCGCGACTTCAAGGTCGACGGCCAGGGGCAGGGCCAGGATTACGAATTGCGCACGCTACCGGACGCGCAGGCGGACGTGTACGACATGCTGTGCGAAGGCGACAGCATCGGCGTGTTCCAGGTCGAAAGCCGCGCGCAGATGAACATGCTGCCGCGGCTCAAGCCCAGGGATCTGTACGATCTCGTCATCCAGGTCGCGATCGTCCGCCCAGGGCCGATCCAGGGCAATATGGTTCATCCCTATCTGCGGCGCCGGCAGGGGATCGAGAAGGTGGTCTTCCCCTCCCCCGCCCCGCCTAATGACCCGAACGAGTTGCGCGGCATCCTCGGCAAGACATTGGGCGTGCCCCTGTTCCAGGAACAGGCGATGAAGCTCGCGATCGTCGCCGCCGCCTTCACCTCGGGCGAGGCCAACCAGCTGCGCCGCGCGATGGCAACCTTCCGCAACGTCGGCACCATGCCCAGGTTCGAGGACAAGATGGTCGGCGGCATGACCGCGCGCGGCTATACCGAGGACTTCGCACGGCGCTGCTTCGGGCAGATCAAGGGCTTCGGCAGCTATGGCTTTCCCGAAAGCCATGCGCTCAGCTTCGCCTTGCTCGTCTATGCCTCGGCCTTCCTCAAGAAACGCCACCCCGCCGCTTTCTGCGCGGCCCTGCTCAATTCGCAGCCAATGGGTTTCTACGCGCCGGCCCAGATCGTCGGCTGCGCGCGCGATCATGGGGTCACGGTGCGCGCGATCGACGTCGCATTCAGCGATTGGGACAATATATTGGAGCCCGGCGACGGCGCACCGGCGGTCCGGCTCGGTTTCCGTCAGATTGACGGTTTCAAGCAGGATTGGGCCGAAGCGATCATGGCCACGCGCGGGCAATCTGCCGACGGCGATGCCGTCCAGCGGATCGAGGCGCTCGCCCGCGCTGCCAGGCTGCCGTCGCGTGCGCTGCGGCTGTTGGCCGATGCCGATGCTTTCCGCTCCTTCGGCTATGACCGCCGCGAGGCATTATGGGAGGTGCGGCGCACGCCGGTCGATGCGCTTCCCCTCTTCGCCGCCGCCGACGCGCGCGAGCTCGGCCAGGAGCAGGATGCCGCGCTTCCCGCCATGCCATTGAGCGAGCATGTCGCCGCCGATTATCAGGTGACGCGCCTGTCGCTGAAAGCACATCCGATGTCCTTCCTGCGCCCCATCTTCGCCGCCGAAGGCATATTCAGCGCAAAGCAGGTGCGCGACGCCAAGGACGGAACGCGCGCCAAGGTCGCCGGCGTGGTGCTGGTCCGCCAGCGCCCGGGCGAAGGCAAGGCGATCTTCGTCACGCTCGAGGACGAGACCGGTGTCGCCAACGTGCTGTTATGGGCGCGCGACTTCGAAAAATATCGCCGCCCGGTCATGGCCTCGCGCCTGATGGAGGTGCACGGCATCATCCAGCGGAGCGACGAGGGGGTGATCCACCTGATGGGCGCGCATGTCGTCGATCGCACGCGCGAGCTCGAACGCCTTTCGGAGGATCATCCCACCCGCACGACGTTGAGCCGCGCCGACGTGTTCGAGCATCCGCAGATTCCGCGCCACGCCGTCCCCCGCGGCGGCCATCCACGCAACGTGCGCGTCCTGCCCCCGTCGCGTGATTTCCATTGATCCCGCACGGCGGGCGCCTCAGGAGCGCGCCAACGCCAGCCCGGTGCAGCGGCTACGCATCGCGCCGCCGATCAGCCCGAAGCCGCCTACCAGCATCGCCCAGCTGGCCGGCTCCGGCACCGCACCGCTCTGGTCCGGCCCTGCATCGATGTGGCCGGCCCCGATCGCGATCGAATCGAATTCGAACGCCACACCTGTCGAACGAAACATCAGTCCGCCGACATGATCAGCCGCATCGAAATTCATCGTCACGCGGCGGTTGGTCTGCGCGCTATACCAGTCGCCACTGCCGGGCGACATGTCCGATCCGCTGATCGTCAACAGCGAATGACTGAAATCCAGATTCCCGTCCGCGTCCAGACCGAACAGGTCAATAAAATTGTACGGATCGAGCGAACCCAAATAGACGCTCACGCTGTCGATATGACCGTCGGCGCCGCCAAAATCGCGTAGATCGAACAGCACATGGCCGCCCGTGCCGATCGCCACATATTGGCTGCTGTCGCCCGCGGGCGCCGCCGCGACGCCCGAATGGCTGCCGGTGAAAAAACCGTAACCCGACGAATGACCCGGATCGAGGCTGAGGCTGTCGCCCCCATCGAATCCCGCGACCAGCGTTTCGGCGGCGCCGATGCCCGGATCCCCGGCCGCTACCGCGCCCGCCGTGGAATAAGTTATAGCCCGTGCTGGAGCACCAAATGCGGTGACCGCGGCACAAGCCATCAAAGCAAAACGCAACATACTAACCCCCAACACACGGTCACGGTTCAACCGCCATCGAAGAGTGGTTACTTTCTTCTAAACGATTTTACCAGAGCAATTGAGTCTTAGCGGATAAGGCTAACCCCTAGAGTTAATTCAGCGTTAACTATAAGCAATTCCATCCATTCGTTTGATTGATTATTGCTACTACGCTGCCCGCCAAGGCCTTTTCAACCTTTGGGTCGCATGGGCGCAAAGCACTTCCACCCGCAGCAATCTCGCTTTAGAGCGCTCCCAAGCGTCGGGGAGTGGCGCAGTCTGGTAGCGCACCTGGTTTGGGACCAGGGGGCCGCAGGTTCGAATCCTGTCTCCCCGACCACTTTTATCATGAGGGTGCCGGCAGCCAGGCTCCCGATCTGCGAGCCAGGCGCGCGGCCCTATCTCAGCCGCATCCCCAAGGTCCCACCGCGGATTGGAAAATGATCGGGCGTCAGCGGGCGCACCGGACGGCAGGGACGAGCCGCCCCGGCTAAACCAGTCCGCTGCCGTCAAGCCGCAGCACCGGCACGAACTGCCCCGCCGTGGCGGCGGGGAGCGTGAAAGTTGCGCTGTCGCCATCCTGTCGAACGTCGATCGGACCGCCACCCAGCAGGCTGGCGCGAGCGATTTTCGCGCCCTTGAGCGCATGCAGGCCCAGCGAGGAAATGCGGACCGGGGCGCTTGGCCATGCCAGCATCGCCATATTCAGCGCCCCGTCCCGAACCGTGAACCGCACGTCCTCGGGCTGGAAGCCCGTGACCTTGCTCTCTTCGAGCTTGCCTCCGCCAGTTTTGGTCGGGCCTTCCCCGTAGATCCGCCATGGCCGGGATCCGTGGATCGCCTTCCCGTTAACCGCCATCCACCGTGCGATGGCGGCGACGATAGCCTCTTCCTCCGCATCGATCGTTCCGTCACCACGCATCGGAATCGACAGGAGCAGATTGCCATTCTTGGACACCACGTCGCACAGCCGCTGGATCACCTTGCTGGCCGGCACATAGCTCTTATCCAGGAAACGCTGGCGGTTATAATGCCAGTCGCCGATGCAGGTGCAGGTCTGCCACGGTTTGCCGCGCAGGCGATCACTATAGCCGCGCTCGACATCCTCCATCAGAGCGCGCCGCTGATAGGCGGTCAATAGCTTCGCGGTGACGACGACGTCGACCTTGCCGTGCCATTGGATCGATTTTGCATAATAATGCGCCACCGCCTTGAGCCCCGTTGGCCCGAACGGTACGCCCGCATCGTCGAGATAGACCAGGTCGGGCCGATACTTGTCGACCAGTTCATTCTGCCGCGCGAGCCATTTGGCAACGAACGCGGCCGGCGCGGGCGGCGCGGTTTCGAGCCAGCGGCCGTCATGCGCCTCATGCCACGCGTCCATAGCGGCGATCGAGCCGATTCCGTCGGGCGGCGCATACCAGGCGCCTGTATAGAGCTCCTGCGGATCGAGACCCTCCCACCACCTGCCCTTGCCGTCGGCCTTGCCCAGCCTGAACGCATCGTAGCGCTCGCCCGCGCGCGGGCCCTCGGCGTCATAGCCATAAGCAGTCTGCCACCAATGCCAGGCGTGCGAGGCATGATTGCTGACGCCGAAGCGCAGCCCGGCCTTTCGGACCAGCTTTTCCCACGTGCCGACGATGTCACGCTTTGGCCCCACCCGGATCGTGTTCCAGGCATGATGGCTGCTTGCCCAGGTATCGAGATTGTCGTGATGGCAGGCGAGCGCCACGAAATATTTTGCACCGGCGCGTTTATAGAGCGCGACGAGCGCTTCCGGATCCCATTGCTCGGCCTTCCACGCGCCCTCGATCTCAAGGAAGCCACGATCGGCCGGATGGCCATAATGGGCCAGATGGTGCCGGTAAAAGCGACTGCCCTGCACATACATCAGGCGGCCGTACCAATCGCCCGCCTCGGGCACGCTTTGCGCGCTCCAATGCGCCCAGATTCCGAACTTGGCGTCACGAAACCAATCGGGCGCCTCGTACGAGCCCGCCAGCGACGGCCAATCGGGCGTTATCGCGGCACGCGCCCGTATCCCGAGCGCGGCCGCCCCGGCGCCGAGGAAGCCGCGGCGGCCGAACCTCATGCCGCCGCGGGCGGGCGGTAAAGATAATCCGTGAGCGTCGCCGGCTTCAGCTCGATCGAATAGCCGGGCGCACGGGGCGGCATATAGGCGGCGTTCACGACCTCGCACGGGTGCACGAAATGCTCGTGCAGATGATCGACATATTCAACCACGCGGCCCTCGGTGGTGCCCGAGAAACAAAGATAGTCGATCATCGACAGATGCTGGACATATTCGCACAGGCCGACCCCGCCCGCATGCGGGCAGACCGCAAGACCGGCCTTGGCAGCCATCAGCAGCACCGCCAGCACCTCGTTCACCCCACCCAGCCGGCAGGCATCGAGCTGGACGATGTCGAGCGCCTGGCGACTGATGAATTGTTTGAACATGATGCGGTTCTGGCACATCTCGCCGGTCGCGACCTGGATCGGCGCAATGCCTTCGCGCACCGCGCGATGCCCCTCGACATCGTCGGGGCTGGTCGGCTCCTCGATGAACCATGGGTTGGCGAAAGCGAGCGCGCGGACGTTCTCGATCGCCTCATCGGTTTCCCACACCTGATTGGCGTCGATCATCAGTTTTACGTCGGGGCCCACCACCTCGCGCACGATCCGCAGGCGGCGGCGATCATCCGCCGCATCGGCCCCCACCTTGATCTTCACGTGACGAAAACCCTGGGCAAGCGCTTCGACGCACAGCTCGCGCAATTTGGTATCGGAATAACCGAGCCAACCGGCCGATGTCGTGTAGCACGGATAACCCCGCGATTTCAGCGCGGCGATCCGGGCTTCCTTGCCCGGCGCCCGCGCCTCGAGCAGGGCCAGCGCCTCGTCGCGCGTGATGAAATCGGTCATATATCGAAAATCGATCTGCGAGACGATCTCGGCCGGGCTCATCTCTCCGATATATAACCACAGCGGCTTGCCCGCCTGCTTGGCGAGCAGATCCCAGACGGCGTTGACGATTGCGGCCGTGGCCAGATGGATGACCCCCTTTTCGGGGCCGATCCAGCGCAACTGGCTGTCGCCCGTGACATGCCGCCAGAACCGGGCGCCGTCCTCGCGGATCCAGTCGAGGTCGAGGCCTTCGACCCGCGGACCGAGCGCACGGATCGCCGCGCAGCAAATATCGTTGCCGCGGCCGATCGTGAACGTCATGCCATGGCCTTCCAAGCCCGGCTGGTCGGTTTCGAGAATGCAATAGGCCGCCGAATAATCGGGGTCGGGATTCATGGCATCCGAACCATCGCGTGCCAGCGCGGTCGGGAAGCGCAGATCGAAATCGCGCAGGCCGGTGATCCTGGTCATAGCGGACGGCAGACCCCGCATTCGCCAACGTCCGACCGCATTGCCGCGCGGCGGAGCGTTGCAGTCGCGATATCGTCAAACATTTCCCACTCCCGGTTCCCCGCCCCGGACTCGCATTTCCGGGTTCATCCCATCCGCGCGCTTATTCGCAGGTGAGAAATGTTTTCATATGTGTAACGGCCGGGCGTGACAAGCAGCCAGCCTACATTCGGCTGTCGCTCTGGATGAGCTTGTCGGCAATGTTTGCCGCAGCTTCGCGGACGCGCATCGCCACCTCGTCGCGACCGACCTGCGGTTTCAGCTTCTCCAGAAAGGGAACGGTCAAGGCGGCGCCGGCGATACCGCCACGCAACACCGGTGCCGAAATATCGGTGACCCCCGCGACGATCGCGCTCGGTATGAGTTCGATCTCGCGCTCGCGAATCCGGTCGGCCCGGGCGCGCCACTCCGCCAGCTCGCCATTGGTGAGCGGCGGCGACAGCATTTTCTCCCAACGGCGGCGCACATCGTCCGTCTGGAAGGCGTAGAGAATCGCGCCGGATGCCGCTTTCACCAAGGGCTGGCGAAAGCCGACCCGCACCGAAAATCCCATTTGTTCGCTCGATTCCACGCGCGCCACGACGACCATCTCGCCAAGGCTGTGGAACGCCAGGTGGCAGGACTGGCCGATGTCGATCGCCAGCTGGCGCATCACCGGCAACGCCACCTCGATCAGGCTGTGCGTCTTGGGCCGCAACATGCCGAGCGAAAACAGCCGATCGGTGAGCAGATAGCCGTCGGCAGATGCATCCTGCTCAATATAACCGCGGAATTCGAGCACCTGCACCATACGGAACAGTTCACCATGCGAGCGCCCGAGCTGATTGACGATCGCGGTCAAAGTCATCGGCGCGGAGGATGTCGCGAGCAGCTCAAGGATATCGAGCCCCTTTTCAAGCGCAGGCGCCTTGTAGCGGCGCTCGTCGGGTGGGGTCGTGTCGTTCATATCCAATTACCCGCCGGCGCCGATTTCACTCCGAACAACGGAGGTGACGCCTGACGAACGATCAACGTGGCGCCTTTACCGCAAACCGGTGGATCTCACCTGCAAAGGTCACCGCGACCGTCAGTTCCTGCGCCTTGGTTCGTTTGAGCTTTTCCGTAACGACCTGCCCACCGTCGGCCCGGTTGGGCGCGATCGTCATCGGCTTCAGCAAAACCGCGTCGAGCGAAGCGGTGTCCGCGGATCGCGAGCGCCGTTGGGACCGATCGATCGACGATGTCGGCACCCCAGCAATGCCGCCGCCCATGCCGCCGGTGAAGCTCGTGACGTCGGTCTGGCCGGTCCCTGTGACGGGAAGGGTCGCGGCTGAGTGCGACGTCGCGGTTTCATCACTCGAGATACCGGCGCCGCTCTGCTCGGCAAGCAGTGCCTCGCGCGTAATCAGCGCTATATTGGCGTCGCCAGCGGCCGCGGTCACGGCGTCGGGGCCAAAGGTCTGCGGCGCTCCGCTCAGGTTGAGTATGACGATCTTGAGTACCATCCGTCGATCACGCAGCTCCGGATCGACTACCAGATGCACCTCGCCCTTCCCCCGGTGCGACACGAGTCCCGCAGCCGCGTCACCGCGAACAACCTCCTGTCCGGAGGCGGATTGGGCCCCGAAGGCGAGAGCG
>DATMIP010000156.1:0-3192 GCA_035554515.1 Sphingomonas sp.
GGCGCTCGGCGTCGACTTGATGCGCTACCATATCTCCCATATCTCCTGGTAGCGCCGAACGGATTGTCGAGGGTTTGCAGGGTGCGTTGCTCCAGCGATATATCCAAGATCGTAATGCATGAAGCTGACGAGCCAGATACCGTCGTCGACCTCTTTTGATGCCGAGGCGCTTCGCGCTCTGACACTCATGACAGGAACTGTCAGATCAAAATGATACTTCGTCCCAGCAGTCTTTGAGGAGATGAGTATGTATGTGATCATGGGCGGCAGTGGCCACGTTGGTTCGGCCCTCGCAAAGACTTTGCTGGAACGCGGTGAGGCGGTAACCGTCGTCACGCGCGACGCCGCGCATGACGCCAGCGTCGTCGAACTGGGAGGCGAGACCGTCGTCGCCGACGTCAACGACGTAGAATCGCTGCGCGCCGCGTTTCGGCTTGGGCGTCGGGCGTTTTTGCTGAACCCGCCGGCCGACATCACAACAGACACCGACGTCGTCGAGCGCGACACGGCCGGGAAGATTGTCGCGGCGCTCGCAGGAACCGGGCTCGAGAAGGTCGTCGCCGAGTCCACCGCCGCCGCGCAGCCGGGCGAGCGAATTGGCGACTCCAACACGCTGTGGGAACTCGAGGAAGGTCTGCGCGCACAGCCGATACCGGCGGCGATCAATCGCGCAGGTTACTACATGAGCAATTGGGATACGCAGCTCGGTAGCATCCGGAAGACGGGCAAGTTGCAGACCAACTTCCCCGCGGACTTCGAAATCCCGATGGTGGCCCCACGCGACCTTGGCGTGATCGCGGCCGACCGCCTGACCTCGCCCGCCGATGACGACGGCGTTCGGTTCGTCGAGGGACCGAAGCGCTACTCGTCGACCGATGTCGCCAAAGCCTTCGCGGCGGCGCTTGGACGAGAGGTCGAGGTCGTCGTTACCCCGCGCGCGCAGTGGGTCGCCACCTATCTCAAGCTCGGCTTCTCCCAGCCTGCTGCGGAATCTTACGCACGCATGACCGGGCTCGCTCTCGACAAGGGCTTCCATCTGGTCGACTCCATCAAAGGCCCGACAACGCTCGAAAGTTACATACGCGACCTCGTCGACCGGGAGCATGGGTGAGGCGTCCACATCGCGACCGGTTTCCCGCGATCCCGAGCGAGGGTATCCCTGCCGGTGAAGTGTCCATACCGTACACATAGGTGACAGAATCTACCGACATGGGCGGCAAGTTCGGGCCGATCCCCATGAACCATTGGCGTCATCGAACGGATGTTTGGTGCGGGTGAATGAAGGGATTTGCAGGACGAGCGCGGAGGCATCATTGGACTTCTCGCCGACATTCGGCGAATACTTCTTCTCAACCGTGCTCGTGTAGCATCCTCGACCAGGACTATGGTAGCACTTGCGCGATAAGAACAAGTATATCCGATTTGGAGAGTTTGATGGACCAGGACCGCAAACTTGCCGTCGCGATTGACGATGACACGATAACGATGGCCTGGGTTGGCGATGGTCAACGTCAGATCGGGCTTGAGCGGTGGCCGATCGGCCAGTTCAGCACGCTCACCGATGCCCTGCTCGCCTTTGAGCGATCCGCCGGCAAGCCTCTGCTCGGGGCAGCTTGCGCGCTCGGCGTCCTCGGCGCGACGCATGGCGAGACAATCATGCTGTCGCGTGGGAATTGGGCCATCAACCGGTCCGGCCTTCGCTCGGTCTTCAAGCGCGATCCGATCGTGATCAACGATGTCGCCGCGCGCGCCTGGGCAGCGCTCGGAGGGGCTGCCCCTCGATTGGAACCATTGTCGCCTTCGGCGCTCAATCTGCCGGATTTTTCCCGGCCGGGACGCTGGGCCTTGACCAAGGTGGATGCCGGCGTCGGACTCGCCGTGATCGATGTCGATCAATCCGGCCTGGTGCGCGTGCTGGAATGCGAAATGGGCCATTGCGGCTTCGCGCCGGCTACAGCCGAGGAGCGCGCACTTGGGGCTGCCCTTGCCACGCGTGCGACGGGGCCGGTCAGTTGGGAAATGGTGCTGACCATTCTCCCTGACGATCCGATCTGGTCGGCGCCGGGCTTGCCCACGGGCAGGGCGCCGCGCATGGAAGTGATCGCCGGGCTGGCCGGCCGCTATGTCGGCGACACTGTCCTTGCCCATGGCGCATGGACAGGCGCGATCCTGACCGGAAAGCGGATCACCGATTTGCTGGCGGATCCGGTCTTGCCAGCATTTAACGCCGGGTTCGAAACCAAGCCGAAATTTGTCCGGCTGATGCGCGCGGCGCCGCGCTGGAGACTTGCGGGCCATGATCTGACGATGGCAGGCTGCGCGATTGCGCTCGAACGCCACCCGGCCATGCTGAAGCAGGATGGGCAACCGTTAGTCTGGAGCGCTTATCGCTGACACGCGCCGGGGTCGACACCGCGGCGTATGATTGCTTGATGCACGACGGCGAATCGCTTAACTGTCAGGATGATGGCTGCCGCCCCTCCACCGATGGTGGGGCAAAACGGCATTCACCGAATAATCCGTTCGCCGAGTGGCAATGAAGCCGCCCGATCTTGACCCTTGAAAGGGCCGGGTCGTGGCGGCTTTTCGTTTTCTCGGACGAACGGAATCGAACAGGGGGCGCGGCCGTCAATCCGGCTCCGGCTCATCCAGGGGGATGCCCGCGTGACGGGTGATGGAGGAAGAAATGGCATATCTTGCGCCAAGCGAGTTCGTGACGAAGCTGATCGATGCAGGCGAATCCAAGATTTTGATGTCGACCAAGGACACGCTCGTGCGGTCCTATATGGCCGGGGCGACGCTTGCGCTGGCAGCCGCGTTCGCCGTCCAGATCAACGTTCAGACGGGTCAGCCGCTTGCGGGCGCGGTATTGTTCCCGATCGGCTTCTGCATGCTCTATCTGCTGGGATATGATCTGCTGACCGGCGTCTTCGTCCTGGCACCGCTGGCAGTGTGGGACAAGCGGCCGGGCTGCAACTGGGCTGGCGTCGCGCGGAACTGGGGCCTCGTTTTCACCGGCAATTTCGCCGGAGCACTCACCACCGCCGTCATGATGGCGATCTATTATACCTATGGATTCTCCATTGCCCCGGATCCCGTCGGCCAGAAGCTGGCTGGGATCGGCGTCGCGCGGACGCTCGGTTACGCCCAATATGGCGTCGCTGGATGGATGACGATTTTTGTTCGCGGTAT
>DATMIP010000157.1:0-3264 GCA_035554515.1 Sphingomonas sp.
TGTTCGCAAGCTTCATCGAAGCCGCACTGAAGCAGAGCCGGCTGGTTTAAACGCTCGGACGATGGCTTCGACAATCGGCACAGTGCCGTTGTCAGCGCCGCACGGCATCCTGGCCGCCGACAGGCGATTGGGCGATCGTCCCGTTTATTGCAGGTCGGACATCAGAGCGGCGGTGGCATTGCCGTCGGTTCCGCCAGGTGCGTCGACGGCACCGCCAGCAGCATCACCCCCGGCGAATTGTGCCGCCGTTAGGCAGATGCCGGCGGCCCAGGCGAGCGCCGCCCAGCGGCTGCGAAAGATGAAGCGCATCGGGATCACATTTCGACGTTAACGACGCCTGGTTGAGAAGTGGTGAAGATCAGGGGCCTTCGATCATCGGGTCGCCGCCCGCGCCATTGGTGACCGGATCGGTGGGCGTCGGCGGGATCGGATCGGTCGGCATCGGCGCCGGTTCGTCGATCGGCAGATCGGTCGGAATTTCCGGGGTCGGGGGCTGGCTGGCCATTCGTCATCTCCTATGAGGAGAGAACGCAACGGAAGGGCTTTCAGTACCTGGCCGCTAAACCGCCGGGCTCGGTTTGCGACTGGTTAGCCGCAAACGGGCAAAGTCGGGCCGGGCGGGAGACACGCGATCACCGGGTCGAGCTCCGCCTGATCGGCGTTTTCGCCGCTGTCGTGAGCCCGCCCTTTTTGATCCGCACCGCCGACGGTATATGGCGCTGTCACTTCCGCAAAGCTGAATTCGGCCGAAGTATCGTCACGATCGGGCCCGAGCCAGGTTTGATCCCTTGTTAAAGGAACGCTCGAATGCGTCTCATCGATCATGTCCCGCCGCTCGGCGCCGCCGAGCGCTTCGCAGACGTTTTCGACCCCAACAGAGGTGAGCCCGCCGCGCGCCTGGCGCTGGCCAGCGCAGCCCAGATAGACAGGGTCGTGGCCGCCGCACGGGCGGCTCAGCCTGCCTGGTCGGCGGTCAATCCGCAGCGCCGCGCCCGCGTCCTGTTTCGGTTCAAGGAACTGGTCGAACGGGAAATGCAATCGCTCGCCGAGCTCCTGTCTTCCGAACATGGCAAGGTAATCGCCGATTCCAGAGGGGATATCCAACGCGGACTGGAAGTGGTCGAATTCTGCTGCGGCATCCCGCATCTGCTGAAGGGCGAGCATAGTCACGGGGCGGGGCCAGGTATCGACGTCTTCTCGATCCGGGCTCCGTTGGGCGTGGTTGCTGGAATAACCCCGTTCAACTTTCCGGCGATGATCCCGCTTTGGATGATGGCGCCGGCCCTCGCGACCGGAAATGCCTTCATCCTCAAGCCTTCCGAACGTACGCCGTCGGTCCCGGTCAGACTGGCCGAACTGCTTATCGAGGCAGGTTTGCCGGAAGGACTCATGCAGGTCGTGCATGGGGATAAGGAAGCGGTCGACGCGATCATCGACCACCCCCATGTCGCCGCGATAAGCTTTGTCGGCTCGTCGGATATCGCCGCCCAAGTCTATGCGCGGGGCACCGCTGCGGGCAAGCGGGTCCAGGCCATGGGAGGAGCCAAGAATCATGGCATCGTCATGCCCGATGCCGATCTTGACGCCGCAACCGCGGACATTATCGGCGCGGCATTCGGTTCCGCCGGAGAACGCTGTATGGCGATGCCGGTGGTCGTACCGGTGGGCGACGAAACGGCAGATCGATTGCGCGCCAAATTGACCGCCGCCGTCAAGGCGCTCCGCGTGGGAGTATCGACAGATCCCGACGCCGATTATGGTCCCGTGGTCAGCGCGCAGCACAAGTCGCGGATCGAACATTATATTCAGATGGGCGTCGACGAAGGCGCCGAACTGGTGATCGACGGCAGGGGACTCAGGCTTCAGGGCCTGGAGCAGGGGTTCTTCGTCGGTCCTACCCTTTTCGATCATGTCATGCCGACGATGCAATCCTATCAGGAGGAGATATTCGGTCCCGTCCTCCAGATGGTGAGGGCGGCCGACTTCGAGGAAGCGCTTGGCCTTCCGTCCGCGCACCAATATGGCAACGGCGTCGCTATCTTCACGCGCAACGGTCATGCCGCGCGGGAATTCGCAGCGCGCGTGAACGTCGGAATGGTCGGGATCAACGTGCCGATCCCCGTGCCGGTCGGCTATCACAGCTTTGGAGGATGGAAACGATCCTCCTTCGGCGACCACAATCAATATGGGCTTGAGGGTATACGCTTTTTCACCAGGACAAAATTGGTCACCCAACGCTGGCCGACCGGTGAAGCCGCGCAGGACGGAAACGCCTTCGTCATCCCCACAATGGCGTAGGACATGGCTGCCTCATCGGATCGGCCGGCAGCGATCAGCGAATGCTTCCGGACGGATCGTTCAGCACCAGCATCGAATCTTCGCGCGCGAGCGACACCAGCGTCAAACCCGCATCGACGGCCCGCTCCACCGCGAGACTGGTCGGCGCCGATATGGTAATCAGCATCGGGCAGTTCGCTCGAACCGTCTTCTCGACAAGCTCGAAGCTGCAACGGGCGCTGAGCAGTATGAAGCCCTGATGCGGCGACTGGCCGGAGAGCGCCAGGCGTCCGATCAATTTGTCGAGCGCATTGTGGCGTCCGACATCCTCGCACGCCGCCAGAATCTCGCCGTCCGGATTGCAGAAGGCAGCTGCGTGGGCCGCTCCGGTTGCGCGCCCGAGCGGCTGATGGTCCATCAAGGATAAAAGCGACTTTCTGATCGCCTGACGGGAGACCGCGATCCGTGTCGTGACGGGCGGCAACGGTCGGACGGCCTCGGCAATGCTCTCCAGACCGCACAGGCCGCAACTGCTTTCCGAGACGCGCTGCCGCGCGCGGGCAATCACGCGCTCATTTTGTGAGGACGGTAGAATCGCGCGGACGATCCATCCCACTTCAGCCTGATGGATATCGATTGACAGGAAATCCGCAGCGCGGCTGACGAGCCCCTCGGCAAGGGAGAAGCCTACAACAAACGGTACCAGCTCCGATGGCGTTGCCATCATGACGGCGTATCCGATGCCGTTGAACTCTAGCGCGATGGGCGCCTCGAGCGGCACGCGGCGCTTTATCTCTTCGTCGGCCGCCCCGTCCAGCGCCAGGCGCCGCGCGGGAAAGGCGCGGTCGGACGGCGTGGCATTCGGCATTACCTCGGGGATCATCGATCGTCGCTCCCATTTCGTCGAGCATCCGGAACGGGGCGCACCGGTACTGGTCCGATCTTCACGTCCTTTCGCACCTCTCAACCCGCCTGCCACGCGCGGAT